>DAORUG010000047.1:0-20251 GCA_035433125.1 Flavobacterium sp. | reverse complement strand
ACCAACTAGGCGAACCTTTGTTTCTCGAAGAAGATGTGCTTAATGAAGCAGTGGGTTTAGAAAGTATTTTAAAATACATTTGGTATTCCGAAACTAGAACATCATACAATACAACAGCTCATTCGCTTGTAGAAGAAAACTATCGTATAGGTTCAAAAGACCAAACCGATTATTATTTTTATTACACTAAAGATGCGGTTACAACGGTAGATTATGATTTTATGGCTAAAATAAAACACAAAGCCAGCCAGTACATAATTTACGCAGACAACTGTTTACTCGATGCAGCTTTTATGCTAAAGCATCACATCATTTTCAAAAAAATACCTAGAGATATAACACGATTCTAAAGTGGTCAAATTTGACCACTTTAAAACATAAATATTTATAAATAAGTAACTTAACTAAAAGTATGACGGCAAAAATAAAACAAATACTAGTAAATGATGTTGCTATAAACATACACAGCACTAAAGAAGAAGACTTTATTTGTCTTACTGATATGGCAAAAGCAAGAGAAGGAGAAAACCGTTCTGCTGACATCATTAAAAATTGGTTAAGAAACAGAGGTACTATCGAATTTTTAGGAACTTGGGAAATCATAAACAATCCAAATTTTAAAGTGGTCGAATTCGACCACTTTAAAAAAGAAGCAGGATTACCAACATTTGTTTTAAGTGTTTCGCAATGGGTAGAACAAACGGGAGCCATTGGTTTAACTTCTAAATCAGGTAGATATGGTGGTACTTATGCCCATAAAGACATTGCTTTTGAATTTGGTTCGGCAATAAGCCCTGTATTCAAATTATATTTAATAAAAGAATACCAACGTCTTAAAGAAAACGAAAGCAATCAGTTCAATTTAGAATGGGATGTAAAAAGAATTTTGACAAAAGCCAATTATAGCATACATACAGATGCAATAAAAAATCATATCATACCAACACTAAATATTGACAAGGACAAAGAATGGATAACCTATGCTGATGAAGCCGATGTCTTGAATGTTGCCTTATTTGGTTGTACAGCAAAACAATGGAAAGTTGCAAATCCGCAATTAGCACTTGAAAATAAAAATATGAGAGATTTTGCAAGTATAAATCAATTAACGGTACTCTCAAATCTTGAAGTTTTAAATTCAGAATTAATAAAAAACAAATTATCTAAAAACCAACGATTTCAGTATTTACATAGAACAGCATTACAACAATTAGCCGTTTTAGATAAAAGCAATGCTATGAAATCGTTGCAAAGATTATCAGATAGTACATTGGTAGAGGAACAAAAGAAGTTAAAGAATTAGAGGTAAAAAGCAAAAAACGCAGAGCATCTAGGCTTGCGTTTCTCGATTTCCTTCATCCAAACGGTATGACGAACTCAATACAAATATATAAATTTTAAGCACATAAAAATTAAATGGAGTTAAAATCCTACCAGCAACAAGTAATCACAGATTTAGAATTGTTTTTAGAATACCTCCAAAAGTATCCTAAACCTGCCACAGCTTTCAAACAATATTGGGAAGACAAAGTTGGTCCTTATGAACTGAAATTGGACGGTACTTATAGCGGAATGGTGCCATACAAAGACAACATTCTCAATACCCCACACATTGCAATAAAAGTACCAACAGCTGGAGGAAAAACATTCATTGCCTGCAACGCTATACATTCTATTTTCAGCACTTATGACAGCAGCCGACCAAAAGCGGTAGTTTGGTTAGTGCCTTGGAGCAATTTGTTACAACAAACCGCTTCAAGTTTATCAGACGCTACACATCCGTATCGTCAAAAATTAAACACATTATTCAATCATAGTGTTGAAGTGTACGAAAAAGAAAGTTTGTTGCAGGGAGCTAATTTTAATCCAACATCAGTTTCAGAACAATTAAATATTTTCGTATTCAATTTTAGCAGTTTACGAATTAATTCCAAGAAAAAAGACGACCGAAAAATATACCAACAAAACGGTTCTTTAGAAGCATTCAGAGATACTGTTGTAGAACAAGATTTGGTTCTGCCAGACACAGACGAAAGTGCTTTAATCAATATTATAAGAAGCTTAAATCCTTTGGTTATCGTAGATGAAAGTCATAATGCCGAAAGTGATTTGAGTGTAGAAATGTTGCAAAATCTTAACCCTTCCTTTGTGTTGGATTTAACCGCTACTCCAAAAAAGAATAGCAATATTGTGAGTTATGTCAATGCTATTGAATTGAAAAAGGAGCATATGGTAAAACTACCAGTGATAGTTTACAACCACAGCCGAAAAGAAGAAGTAATCAACAGTGCATTACATTTACAAAGACAGTTAGAACAACTGGCAATTCAGGAAAGTTTAGAGGGTGGAAAAAAAATAAGACCCATTATTTTATTCCAAGCACAATCCAATATCAAAGGTAGCGACAATACAACCTACATCAAGATTAAAGAAAAACTTATCGAGTTAAAAATTCCCGAAGAGCAAATCAAAATCAAAGTAAGTGGATTAGATGAGTTAAAAGGAATTGATTTAATGGACGAAAAATGTCCTGTCCGATACATCATCACCATCAATGCTTTAAAAGAAGGTTGGGATTGTCCATTTGCCTATATTTTAGCATCATTGGCAGACAAATCTTCCGCAGTCGAAGTGGAACAAATTTTAGGAAGAGTACTGCGTCAGCCTTATGTATTAAAGCACAAAGAACCATTATTGAATTTGTCTTTTGTTTTAACGGCTTCCGCTAAATTCAACGAAACATTAGACAATATTGTTAGAGGATTACAAGATGCAGGTTTTAGTAATAAAGACTATTATGCCGAAGAAATTATTACTGAAAATACTGCTGCTCCAATATCAGATCAAGAAGCTTTAAACAGAGATTTATTTGGTTCTTCAGAAGAAAATAAAACCGTTGAACAGTTTGATGATAATGACATTACAAATATCAATATTGATGCAATAGAATTCGATCCTATGGCAAAAGAATTTGTATCAGTAGCAAATACTACAATCAATCAAATAACACAAAAAGCAATCGAACAAGGAGCTGCTTTTGAGACAAGATTAACAGAAGATACTGGAGATAGTACCGAATACCTTTTAAGAGAAATGGGAAAAGAACCAAAACGTTACAAAATTGTAGAACACTTTCATCAAGTAGCAGAAAGTATCGAGCTACCACAGTTTTACAAAAAATTAGAAACCGATGTCTTAAGTCGTGAATTGGTTTTTGACGAATTAAGTCAAGGAGAAGTTTTCTTGAATAGAGATCAGCTATTAAGCACATTCAAATTGTCTTCAAAAGACATTGAAATTGACTTTAACAGCGTTAGTGCCGAAATTGTAAAAGTTGATTATGATGAAGCTCGAAAAGATGCTGTAATTTCTAAATTTAGTGTTCAGGCAAAAAAAATATTAATTGATACCATTGTAGCCAAACCAAAAGAAAAGCAGGTCAAAGACATAGCCAATATTATGGTGGGTAAAATTGGTAATATGACCCCAATTGCCGAACAGGAAATCAAAAAATACATCGAGCGCATCTTTAGCGAGTTCTCCACAGAAGAGATAATTGATGCAGTAAACAATGAATACAATTATGTTTACAAAATAAAAGCCAAAATTTTAGAATTATCAAACCAGCACGCTAAAGAAGAATTCAGCAGATTGTTGGATACCAATAAAATCATTGTGAAACCAACTTTCAAGTTCAAAGAAACGCTAATTCACACCAAAGAAGGAGCCAAAATTGACAAATCACTTTACGAGCGTGAAGGCGATATGAATAATTTTGAACAACGTTTGATAATGGATATTGCTTCTCAAGAAAATGTTTTGTTTTGGCACAGAAATTCAGTAACCAAAGACAAAGGATTTTACTTAAACGGTTTTAGCAACAATCACTACCCGGATTTCATTCTTTATACCCAAAAACAAAATATCATTTTAGTGGAAACCAAAGGCGATTTTTTGGACAATGACGAAAGCAAAGCAAAGAATGTTTTAGGTAAAAAATGGGCCGAAAAATCAGGAGACAACTATAAATATTTTATGGTTTATGAAAGTAAAAACGTAGAAGGTTGTTACACAGCCAAAAACTTCTTGGAGATTATTGGAGCTTTGTAGTCCTTATTGATGCTGAATTAAAGCCACTACATTAATCTAAAGCATTAACCCGCAAATTAATGAAGTATTATTTATTGGCTATTAAATAAAATACCTACTTTTACAGCTGTGAAATTTACAAACTTCATATTGTCTATTATTTTCCTGCTGCTTTCTTGTTTGCCTTGTGCAGATCAGGAGCAAATTCCTTCATTTGAAAAAGTAACTGTAAACAATAACACAAAACACCACCACGACAATGATGCCTGTTCTCCTTTGTGCATCTGCAACTGTTGTGGATGTCAAGGTTTCGCTTACAATACTATCTACAATTATAATTTCATTGCTGTCAAAAATATAATTGACAAAAAAATACCGGAATACAAATCTATTCTAACTTCCAATTTCTTCGGAAGTATCTGGCAGCCGCCTCAAATTATTGCTTAATTTTTTCGATTAATGTTTGCTAAATAAAGGACGATAAATCACTTGTGTATTTATCACGCTATTATTTTCCATTAATCACTTTACCGTATTTGACATATTCAAATAACGGGAGTAATAAATTAAGTATTAAAAAGTAATTCTATAAATAGTGTTAGACAAAATCATACATTTTAGTATCAATAATAAATTCATCATAGGTTTGATGACTTTGTTTCTAATCATTTGGGGAGTTTGGAGTGCTTCCAAGTTACCCGTTGATGCCGTTCCGGACATTACAAACAATCAGGTACAAATTATTACGCTTTGCCCCACTTTGGCTGGGCAGGAAGTAGAACAATTAGTCACTTTTCCAATAGAACAAAGCATAGCAAATCTTCCCGATTTAGAAGAAACCCGTAGCATTTCTCGCTTTGGTTTATCGGTAATTACGGTTGTTTTTGATGATGATGTCAATATTTATTTTGCACGACAACTTATTAGTGAACGCCTAAAAGAAGCAACCGACCAAATCCCTAAAGGCATTGGAACTCCAGAATTAGGCCCCGTAAGTACAGGTCTTGGCGAAGTATATCAATATATTTTACATCCAAAAAAAGGAAGCGAAAAAAAATATTCCGCAATGGATTTGCGTGCTATGCAAGACTGGATAGTAGCGAGACAACTCAACGGAACGCCCGGAATTGCCGAAATAAATAGCTTTGGAGGAAAATTGAAACAATATGAAGTGGGTGTGAACCCAAACCGCTTAAAAGCAATGGGAGTTACTATTCCTGATATTTTCAACGCTTTGGAAAAAAACAATCAAAACACTGGCGGTGCTTACATTGACAAAAAACCAAGTGCTTACTTTATTCGTGGTGTTGGTTTGGTTACTTCCCTGGAAGATGTAAAAAACATCGTTGTGAAGAGCAACCCCAACAGCGTCCCCATTTTTATAAAAGATGTTGCCGATGTACAGTTTGGTAGTGCCGTTCGCTATGGTGCAATGACTTTTAATGGAAAAGTGGATGCCGTTGGTGGTATTGTGATGATGCTAAAAGGGGCAAATAGTAACGAGGTGGTTCAAAGGGTTAAAGATAAAATGCTTATCATACAAAAATCATTGCCCGATGATGTAGTAGTAGAACCCTTTATTGACCGAAGTACCTTTGTAAAACGTGCCATTTCCACTGTCGAAAAGAACTTGGTCGAAGGGGCTTTAATCGTGATTTTTGTATTGGTTTTATTCCTCGGAAACCTTCGTGCCGGACTTATTGTGGCTTCTGCAATCCCACTTTCAATGCTTTTTGCCTTGGCATTAATGAGAATATTTGGAGTGAGTGCAAACCTAATGAGCCTCGGCGCAATAGATTTTGGGCTAATTGTAGATGGTGCCGTAATTATCGTGGAAGCTTCCCTATACTTTCTGGAACACAATAAAAGTACAAAAAGGCTCACCCAACTTGAAATGGATGTGGCAGTTGAAAACAGTGCCAAGAAAATGATGAGTAGTGCAGCTTTTGGACAAATCATCATTATGATCGTGTACTTCCCAATTTTATCTTTGGTAGGAATCGAAGGAAAAATGTTTGGACCAATGGCCATTACTGTTTCCTTTGCCATTATCGGGGCTATGATACTCTCGTTAACCTATATCCCTATGATGAGTGCCTTGTTTTTGCCGAAACACATCAGTCACAAAAAAACATTATCGGATAAAATGATGGATTTCTTGTACGGTAAATACAAACCGCTTTTAGAAAAAGTGATTGCCATAAAATACAAAGTCGTTGGTCTTACAGTTGCTTTATTGTTTATTACCGTTTTTATTTTTAGTAAAATGGGTGGCGAGTTTATCCCCAATTTAGCCGAAGGAGATTATGCCTTTGAATTTAAAATGCCGCTCGAAACCTCCTTATCACAAAGCATCGAAACTTCGATGCAAGGAGCTAGAATTGCTAGACAATTTGAGGAAGTAAAAATGGTGGTAGGTAAAACCGGTGCAGGTGAAGTGCCTACAGACCCAATGCCTCCTGGAGCAACTGATTTAATGATTATCCTCAAACCCCAAGACGAATGGAAATCCGGAAGAACCTATGATGAATTAGGCGATGCATTGGAAGAAAAATTAAGTATGATCCCAGGTGTGTTTGTCGAAAAAAGCCAACCCATTCAAATGCGTTTCAATGAACTAATGACAGGAATTAAACAAGATGTAGCCATAAAAATATTTGGCGAAAATCTGGACAGCCTTTCTGTATATGCCAAAAAAGTAGAAAGTGTAATCGTAAAAGTAAAAGGAGTTTCATCACCGCAGGTAGAACAAGTGGATGGGTTGCCACAAATCAACATTGAATACGACCGCTTACGCATTGCCAATTATGGTCTTAACATAGAAGACATCAATAGCATTGTCAGTACTGCTTTTGCAGGAAAAGCAGCGGGTGTAGTATATGAAAACGAACGGAAATTTGATTTAGTGGTGCGCTTGGACAGTACTTCAAGAAGTAGTATCGACGATGTAAACAATCTATTGATACCAACTCCTTCTGGCAATCAAATACCCTTGTCGCAAGTGGCAAATATAGATTTTAAATTAGGCCCCGCACAAATAAGTCGTGAAGCAGGAAAACGCAGAATTGTTATTGGTTTCAATATTGAAGATCGAGATGTGCAAAGCGTGGTTAAAGAAATTCAAGACAAATTGGCAACAAAAGTAAAATTACCTTCAGGCTATTACTTTACTTATGGAGGTACTTTTGAAAATCTTCAAAAAGCAACCAATCGATTGTTGATTGCAGTGCCCGCTTCCCTATTGCTAATTTTTATGCTGTTGTATTTTACGTTCAATTCAATGAAACAAGCGGGTTTAATTTTCACGGCAATTCCAATGAGTGCCATTGGTGGGGTATTTGCTTTGCTCCTTCGTGGAATGCCTTTCAGTATTTCGGCAGGGATTGGTTTTATTGCTTTGTTTGGTGTAGCTGTATTAAACGGAATTGTATTAATCGGCACATTCAACCAACTCGAAAAAGAAGGTTGGAATGATGTCATAAAACGGGTAATTGAAGGGACAAAAATAAGATTACGACCTGTATTAATGACGGCTGCCGTTGCTTCATTAGGATTTTTGCCAATGGCGTTGTCAAACAGTGCAGGTGCCGAAGTACAAAAACCATTGGCAACCGTAGTTATTGGCGGATTAATATCGGCCACATTTTTAACCTTGTTTGTATTGCCGTTGCTCTACATCATATTCAACTCAAAAGTAAATTTAAAAAGAATACCAAAAGTGAAATCAATTACCACAATACTACTTATGGGATTGTTATTATCCTTCCAAAATGGTCAGGCACAATCCCGCAAAAGCATCGATGAAGTTTTGAATTTAGGTCTAAAGGATAATTTGCAATACAATATCAATCAGTCCCAAATCGCTAAGAACCAGCTTCTCATAAAAGGAAATAAGGAATTTCCCAAAACGGGTGTTTTTGTCGAGAACGAAGATCTTCGCCCTTCGGATAAAACAGGTGTTTTAAAAATTGGTTTACAACAAAGCTTCTATATGCCACAAGTAAACCAAGCCAAAAAAAATTACTATAGTGAGCAAACCAAATACTACGAGGTTAACAAAGAAGTAATCAATACAGAACTGAAAAAAAATATTCGTTCTGTATATTATCAATTGTGGTATTTACAGGACAAGACGGCTTTGTACCAAAGATTGGACAGTATTTATGTTGGCTTGTTAAAAACGACTATTCTAAAAGTAAAAACGGGAGAAAGTGCCGGTATCGAAAAAATTTCAGCAAACGTAAAGCTAAAAGAAATTGAAACAAATATCACACAGCTTCAAAAAGAAATGGTAGTGCAACAACAAGCATTAATGCAATTATTGAATAGTTCTGAAGCCATTTTGCCTCTTGCTGAATCTTTGGAAAAATTGGAATATGGGTTGCAAAACACAACAGAAAACCATCCAAATCTTCTTTTATTGCAACAAAATGTAGCAATTGCCAATAGTGAAATTGCTATCCAAAAAAGCAATCGCTTACCTGAATTTTCAGGACGAATTTTTTCACAGAAATTATATGGTGTTGAAGACCCCTATAGTGGCTTTTCAATCGCTACTTTATTCCCTGTTTTCGGAACCGGAGCCAACAGCAATAAAATAAAAGCAGCCAAAACAGAAAAAGAAATGCAGGAACAACAGTTGCAATACCAGACACAAATACTAAAATCTACTTTGGCACAAAAACAAACCGAAGTAGAAAAAAGTGTGTCGGGTTTACAATTTTATGAAACTACGGGTTTGCAACAGGCAGACGAAATCATAAAAGCTGCCAATCAATCCTATCGAGCCGGAGAAATTAGTTACGCCGATTTTTCATTGTATTTGAGCCAAGCAATCGAGATCCGAAAAAATTATTTAGACAATCTAAATGCCTACAACCAAGCCATTATCGAATACAATTATTTCACAAATAAATAAATGCTAAAAAAATGAAATCTTTAAAAATAAAATATACGAAATCCCTTTTGCTAATGGTCTCTTGTCTCTTGCTGATTTCCTGCGGCAGTAAAGAAAATAAATCCCAGGAAGAGGAACAAAAAATCACAACCGAAGAACCGGAACAAACAATCGCTTCGCTCACTGCTGAACAAATCAAAACGGTAGGCATTCAGTACGGAACTATGGAACAAAAGCAATTAACGGCTACACTCAAAGCCAATGGTGCATTGAGAGTGCCTAATAACAACAAAGCCAATGTAACCTCGTTATATGGTGGTGTAGTCAAAAGCATTAACGTCCAACTAGGAGATTTTGTAAAAAAAGGACAAGTAATTGCCACAATTGCTAACCCGCAGTTCATACAATTACAAGAAGAATATTTGAGTACATCCAGTAAAATTACCTTTGCGGAACAAGAATTGGCAAGACAAAAAGAACTCAACGAAGGAAATGCAGGAGCCTTAAAAAATTACCAGAGTGCCAACGCAGAACTAAAAGCAATTAGAACACGTAGAGCCTCTTTGCAACAACAAATCCAGTTAATGGGTATCAATCCAAATAGTTTGAATAATGGAAATTTGCGTTCTGCTTTGTCGGTTACAAGTCCTATAAACGGCACCGTCAGTAGTGTCTTTTCGAAAATTGGAAGTTATGTGGATGTGTCTTCACCTGTTGCCGAAATTGTAGACAACTCACAATTGCATTTGGATTTGAATGTGTTTGAAAAAGATTTACCAATGCTTAAAGTCGGACAAATTATACATTTTAGAATAACTAATAATTCAGGCGAAGATTATAATGCAAAAGTATATTCAATAGGTGCTTCTTTTGAAAACGATAGTAAAAGCATACCAGTTCACGCGACAGTTCAAGGCAATAAATTGGGACTAATTGACGGAATGAATATAACCGCAATTGTAAGTTTGAATGACATTACTACAAATGCAGTCCCTAATGATGCCATTGTCAGTACAGACGGCAAAGATTATATTTTTGTTGTTACCAATAAACAAGCCGAAGAAGAAAAACCAGAAGAAGGAGAAGTGGAGAAAGAAACAGAAACAAAAGGTAAAGAACAAGAGGTAAAAAGTACCAATTTTGAAAAAATTGAAGTAGTAAAAGGCGTTTCTAATATGGGCTATACCGCAATCACGTTAGTAAAAGACATTCCTGTCAATACAAAAATTGTGACAAAAGGCGCATTCTTTGTAAATGCAAAATTGACCAACAAAGGAGAGGAATAATTTTAGAATTCTTACGATAATTAAAAATATGAAACTAAAATCAAACATCGACAAATTGGGAACAATAGGACTTTTCATTACGGCACTATTTTCCCCTTGTTGTTTTCCATTATTTGCTTTCGGGGCATCAGCACTTGGACTTGGAAGTATCGAACTATTTGGAGGTTGGACAATGTGGATTTTTCAAGCGATGGTTTTAATTGCAATCGGAGGACTTTACATTTCTTACCGAAAACATCTTTGTTTGTATCCTTTGCTAATTGCTATTCCGAGTGGAATAGTAATATTCTTTGCTTATTATTTTAGCAAAATAGAAAATCCAACTTACTTAATTTATACCGGAATGTTTGGACTTCTTATTGCTACAATCGTAAATTATTACCAAAATAAACTTCACGGAAACTGCAAGACCTGCACAACCTATGAAGGAAAAACGGTTGAATTAAAATCAACTTTAACTTGCCCCAACTGCGGACACAAAAAAGAGGAATTAATGCCAACCGATGCTTGTCAGTTCTTTTACGAATGCGAAAAATGTAAAACAATACTCAAACCATTAGAGGGTGATTGTTGTGTTTATTGTAGCTTCGGTTCCGTAAAATGTCCGCCAATACAAGCGGGAGATAATTGTTGTTAACATATTATATAAAAAAATGAAGCACGAACATAAATACGATGCAAACGGCAAACAGCTTTGTTGCACATTGGAAGAAAAAATAAATAAAGAAACTAATATTGACCTCAGTTGTTGTGCTGTTGACTCTAAATCAGAACATTCCAATGGTGAAGGACACGACCACGACCAATCCCATAAAAGCGAAAGTACCCTTAGAATGTTTGTCCCGGCAATCCTAAGTTTTATAGCATTACTTGTCGCAATTATTCTCGATAATTATTTTCCTCAAACTTGGTTCACGGGTTGGGTGCGAATAGCTTGGTATAGTGTCGCATACATTCCAGTAGGTTTTCCAGTGCTGAAAGAAGCTTTAGAAAGTATCCGCAAAGGCGAAATATTTTCAGAATTTCTATTAATGAGTATTGCCACCATCGGAGCATTTGCAATCGGTCAATATCCCGAAGGCGTGGCAGTAATGTTGTTTTATGCTATTGGCGAAATATTCCAATCATTGGCAGTCAAAAGAGCCAAAGCCAATATAAAATCCTTACTCGACCAACGACCTGACGAGGTTACCATTCTCGAAAATAATATAGCTAAAACAATCAAAGCTTCAACCGCTAAAATTGGTGATATCATCCAACTCAAAGCTGGAGAAAAACTAGGTTTGGATGGCGAATTACTTTCAGATAATGCTTCGTTTAACACGGCGGCACTTACTGGCGAAAGTAAACCCGATACCAAGCATAAAGGCGAAACGGTTTTAGCCGGAATGATAAACCTAAATTCGGTTTGTCAAGTTAAAGTTACCCTTGCTTATGCTGATAGTAAACTGTCAAAAATTCTCGAAATGGTGCAAGATGCCACAGCCAAAAAAGCACCAACCGAATTATTTATCAGAAAATTTGCCAAAATATACACGCCAGCAGTGGTGTTTTCAGCTATTGCCATTTGCCTAATACCTATTGCCTTTGTCGATAATTATGTATTCAGGGATTGGCTCTACAGGGCTTTAATTTTCTTGGTAATTTCTTGCCCTTGCGCCTTGGTAATCTCCATTCCATTGGGTTATTTTGGAGGAATTGGAGCAGCAAGCAAAAACGGAATACTTTTCAAGGGTTCCACTTTCCTAGACATTATGGCTTCCATCCAAATAGTCGTTATGGACAAAACAGGAACATTGACTAAAGGCGTTTTCAAAGTTCAAAAAGTCGTTGCCATTGGCATTCCCGAAGCCGATTTGATAAAATATACAGCCGCACTCGAATCCAAGTCAACGCATCCCGTTGGAACAGCTATTATTGAATATGCAAAAGGAACAGAGAAAAATGCAACCGTTACCGATGTAGAAGAAATTGCAGGACACGGATTAAAAGGAAAAGTGGATGGAAAGGAAATCTTGGCAGGCAATACTAAATTAATGATTAAATTCAACATCACTTATGACATTGAAATTGACAATTCCCCTTTTACAATAATCGTCATTGCCATTGACCAAAAATATGCAGGCTATTTTATAATTGCCGATGAAATAAAAGAAGATGCCAAAGAAACCATTCAAAGTTTGCACAAAATAAACATCAAGACCGTGATGCTTTCGGGCGACAAACAAGCCGTTGTAAATGCTGTTGCCAAAGAACTCAATATTGATTTGGCTTATGGTGATTTATTACCCGAAAACAAGGTTGAAAAAGTGGAAGAACTAAAGTTTCAAAACCTGAAAATTGCTTTTGTGGGTGATGGTGTAAACGATGCCCCAGTGGTTGCCCTTGCCGATGCTGGAATTGCAATGGGTGGTTTAGGAAGCGATGCTACCATCGAAACCGCTGATATTGTCATTCAAAACGACCAGCCTTCAAAAATTTTCACTGCAATAAATATTGGCAAACAAACTAAGAAAATAGTGTGGCAAAATATTGCATTGGCTTTTACAGTAAAAGCGATCGTATTAATTCTTGGTGCAGGAGGATTAGCCACGATGTGGGAAGCCGTTTTTGCTGATGTGGGTGTGGCATTGTTGGCAATTTTAAATGCGGTTAGAATACAAAGAATGAAGTTTTAGAGTGTAGTCATTATTTAAGAAAAAGCATATTTAATTTTAGAATTAATGTCTTTTCTGATTTAATGTACAAACTTTTTAACACAATGTTAATACCAAATCAATGTAATTTGATTATTTTTGATGCAAATTAAGGTTTAAATGAATAAGTTTCACATTTTAGTAATAGTTATACTTGGTATCTTCTTGATACCAACGGTAACTTTTGCGTGTGGAAGTAATTCAGAAAAAGATTCTTGCAACAAAGAAACTTCTGCAAATACAGAAAAAATGGATTGTTGCAAAAATGATAATCATTCAAAAAATAAAAAAGGCGAAGGCTGTAATGGAAAATGTGGTCATTCAAATTGTGTAACTACTTCAACTCAATTTAGTGTAGTATTTTTCGAAATACAATTCAACAACAGTAATTTTGCTTTTTCAGAAAAAAAATCAAATTATTTCAATTCAGAAGACAATCTTTCTTCTGGTTTTTCCTCTCTTTGGCTTATACCAAAAATAAGCTAAATTAAATTTTGACAGCCAAAGGTGTGTCAAATTGAAAGCGATTCTTGCTTTTAAATCATTTATTTTTTATTGGCTAATCAACTATTAAATTATAGCTTTTTGCTATTGTTTACTTATGCTTTAGCGTGTTCAATTTAAAAATTATCTATACTTATTAACGAAACTGTAATTCACTAAATCGAAAATTTCGATGAAAGCATTACCCTGTTTTATAAAATCAAATAAAATGAAAAATTTAATAATCGTATTAAGCGTATTCTTAATAGCAATCACATCAATATCAGCTCAAACAGCTGCAAAAAAAGAAAGCCCTGAAACAATTTACATTTGCCCTACCCATCCCGACAAGATGAATCCAAGTGCAGGAAAATGCCCAAAATGCGGAATGGCATTAACAAAAATTACCGAAAAAGTACCTACCAACGCTACAAAAGGTAGTCAACCGATGACTAAAACGGTAACAAAATATGTTTGCCCAATGGATGGATCAACTTCTGATAAACCAGGTGAATGTTCTAAATGTGCAATGAAAATGGTAAAAACTACCGAAAAAGTTGATACCCACGCTCTGAAAGGTAGCCAACCTAAAACTAAAATTGTGACAAAATATGTTTGCCCAACGGATGGTTCAACTTCTAAAACTGAAGGAAAATGTTCTAAATGTGGAACTGGAATGGTAAAAATTACTGAAACAATAGATAACCACCCTCAAAAAGGAAGTCAGCCTCAAAGTAAAATTGTGACAAAATATGTTTGTCCAATGGATGGAACAACAGCTGACACCAAAGGGGAATGTCCTAAATGTGGAATGGATATGAAAGAAATGAATGAGCAAAAAATGGAAGAAAATCACAAACATTAATTTCTTGAATTAATAAACTAGTGGGACAAATAGTCCCATCAGTAAAAAATCTTTAGATAAACGCAAATGAAACGTAGAAATTTTATAAAATTATCAGGATTGTCAACTGCTGGATTATTTGTCAGCAGCAGTATTCCATTTCTTTCCTCTTGTTCAAATAAAGATATGAATATGGGAGGAAATATGAATATGGGGCAACCTGTACCTGTAACTGAAGGTAACTTTTCTGCCCTATTTGCAATTCCGCCAATTGTAGGTGGCACTACAACTCTTACAGCACAAAATGTAACAGCAAATAGTAATGAATTTGGCAATGTCAAAGGGTTGGGCTATAGTTCAGGTGGATTACTTGGCCCTACAATAAAAGTAAATAGCGGTCAATCTATGAACGTAAACTTTGTAAACCAATTAAACGAAAAAACCAACATTCATTGGCACGGACTAAAAATACCTGCTAATATGGACGGACATCCCGAAAATTTTATCAATGCTGGAGGTTCATTCAATTATAATTTTACGGTAAATCAAAGAGCTGGATTGTATTGGTATCATCCACACGCTGACGGAACAACTGGCAAACAAGTTTTTCAAGGTTTGGCAGGCTTAGTTATCGTCAATGACAGTGAAGAGACAGCATTAAATTTACCGTCAGGCAACAGAGAACTACCCTTGGTAATTCAAGATAAAAGAATTTCAGCAGGAAGTATTTCTTATGCACCCACAATGATGGATCAAATGGCGGGTTTAATGGGACAATACATACTCGTAAACGGTGTATATGCTCCATCCCACAATGTGGAAACTGCAAAATATAGAGTAAGAATACTAAACGGCTCTAATGCAAGAATTTACAATTTAGCCCTTTCGAATGGAGCTTCATTTACTGTTATAGGCAATGATGGCGGCTTATTGGCAACACCACAAACGGTAAACAGTCTGACTGTTGCTCCTGGAGAACGTGCTGATTTAATAATTGATTTTAGTTCAATGGGGCTGAATTCAGAATTATTTTTAATCAGTAAAACTTTTATTGGTGGCAATGCACAAGGTAAACAAGAGTTTAAAATAATGAAATTCAAAGTCACTACACAAGTGGTTGACAATTTTAGCATTCCAACTACTCTTTCATCCATTGCTCCATTAACCGAAAGTATGGCAACTAAAACTAGAAATTTTGAAATCTCTAATGTAGATAGTGGTTCAATGTCAGGAATGATGATGCACACAATCAATAATAAAAGTTATGATGCAAATAGAATTGATGAATTTGTTACCAATGGAGCTGTCGAAATCTGGACTTTTAATAATACTAACGGACAGGAACCACATCCAATGCACTTGCACGGCGTACAATTTCAAATACTAAATAGAACTGGTGGAAGAGGCACACTTACAGCATTAGAAAAAGGATGGAAAGATATGGCTTTGTGTATGCCAGGCGAAAAAGTTAAAGTCATAGTCCCATTCAATGGTTATACAGGAAAATTCGTTTTTCATTGCCACAATTTAGAACACGAGGAAACCGGTATGATGGGACAATTTCAGGTTTCATAAACTTTTACACAATTAAAATACTTTATCAAGAACAATTTAAAAACAAACAAAATGAAAAATAGAATTATTACAATAGTAGCGTTAGCAATAACAATTATTTCCTGCAATCAAAAAAACAAACAGGAAGAAACGGTCAAAATAGAATCAACAACCGAAGTTGTTGGGCAATCCTCCTTTTCAATTGATGAAATTGTAAAGAATTATTTAGCTATTAAAAATTCATTGGCAACTGATGATTCTGATGCTGCGGCTGATGCCGGAAAAGTATTGTCAGAGACAATGACAAAAACTGGTATGGAAAAGGTTTCTTCCGACCAGATGGAAGCTTATATGAGTATTGCAGATGATGTAAAAGAACACGCAGAACACATTGGAGATAATGCCGGAAACATAGCACATCAAAGAGAGCATTTTGTGACTTTAAGTAAGGATATGAATGACTTAATTGAATTATTCGGAACCAATCAAAAACTTTATCTGGATTTTTGCCCAATGGCAGATAACAACAATGGTGCTGTTTGGATAAGCGAAACCAAAGAAATTACAAACCCTTATTTTGGAAAAGATATGGCTACTTGCGGTTCTATTAAAAAAGAATTCTAGAATGAAAATAATCATCAAAAAAATACTTTTTATTGGGTTAATTATTTTTTTGTTGATACAGTTATATCAACCTGCTCGAAATATTAGTTTTGAGCAGGATATAACTGGCAATTTTACAAAAGTCTATAATGTTCCTAAAAATGTTGAAATCATTTTGCGAACTTCTTGTTATGATTGCCATAGTAACAACACCTATTATCCTTGGTATTCTTACATTCAACCCGCTCGTTTTTTTATGGAAAGACATATAAAAGAAGGTAAAGAGGAATTGAATTTTAATGAATTTGGAAATTATTCAAAACGCAGGCAAAACAGCAAATTGAAAGCTATAAGTAAAGAAATCGAATCAAACGAAATGCCTTTGAGTTCTTATACTTTAATTCATAAAAATGCAATCCTTACAGCCTCACAAAAAAAGAAAGTTTTGGATTGGATAAATAAAACAAAAGATAGTATTTCATCACAAAATTAAAAATAATGGTAGAAAAATTAATAACATTCTCACTACGAAATCGGGCAATTGTCTTGCTGGTTTCGGCTTGCTTATTTGCTTGGGGCATTTACAGCGTACAACAAAATCCCATAGATGCCATTCCTGATTTATCCGAAAACCAAGTAATTGTTTTTACAGAATGGATGGGAAGAAGCCCTCAGGTTATAGAAGCGCAGGTTACTTATCCATTGGTTTCTAACTTGCAAGGCATTCCAAAAGTCAAAAATATCCGGGGCGCTTCGATGTTTGGGATGAGCTTTGTTTACATCATTTTTGAAGATGATGTCGATATATATTGGGCAAGAACTCGGGTGTTGGAAAGATTAAATTATGCACAACGATTGTTACCACAAAATGTAGTACCAACTTTGGGTCCTGATGGTACAGGTGTAGGTCACGTTTTTTGGTATCATTTAAATGCGAATGGTATGGACTTGGGAGAACAAAGAGCCTTGCAAGATTGGTACGTGAAATTTGCCCTGCAAACCGTTCCGGGAGTTGCCGAAGTGGCTTCCTTTGGTGGGTTTGAAAAGCAGTACCAATTGGTGTTGGATCCACTAAAAATGCAGTACTATAATGTGAGTATGATGGAAGTAATGAATGCCGTTAAAACAAATAATAATGACGTTGGTGGCAGAAAATTTGAAATGAGCAATATGTCCTACATAGTCAGGGGATTGGGATATATAAAAAACATAAAAGATGTAGAAGACATAGCTATTAAAAACTATAATTCCGTTCCTGTAAAAGTTAAAGATATTGGTTCCATACAAATGGGTGGAGATTTAAGACTAGGTATTTTTGATGAAAATGGCAATGGTGAAGTTGTTGGCGGAATTGTGGTGATGCGTTATGGCGAAAATGCTGATAAGGTAATAACGGCAGTAAAAGAGAAAATGAAAGAAGTCGAAAAAGGATTGCCCGAAGGAGTTACTTTCAAAACATCTTATGACAGAAGTGAATTGATTGAAAAAGCAATCGAATCAGTCAAAGGAACGCTAATCGAAGAAATGATTGCCGTTTCTATCATTGTGTTACTTTTTCTTTTTCATTGGCGAAGTGCTTTAATTATACTCATTCAATTACCAATATCTGTGTCTATAGGCTTTATTTTACTCGAAGCATTTGGTATTTCTTCTAATATTATGTCATTGACGGGGATTGCTCTGGCAATTGGTGTTGTCGTTGATGATGGTATCGTAATGGTAGAGAATGCCTATAGGACAATTTCGGAGAAACAGGAAGAAATGGACAATAATCAGTAATTGGAAATAAGATGAAAAATAAAATTAAAAATATATTCAAAAAAGAAAACGATCCACTATCTCCTGAAGATAAGTTGAAGCTTATAGAAAGCTCTTCCAAATTAGTAGGTCCAGGTGTTTTCTACTCAACAATAATTGTAATTACATCCTTTTTGCCTGTATTTCTTCTCACGGGAATGGAAGGCAAGTTATTTGGTCCACTAGCTTGGACAAAATCGTTTATACTGATAGTTGATGCTTTTTTAGCCATTACACTTACACCTGTGTTAATTAGTTTCTTACTAAAAGGAAAACTTCGCCCAGAAGATAAGAACCCAATTAATAAAAAATTGGAAAGCATTTATACACCCATTTTGATTTTTTGTTTAAAATGGAGAAAAACAGTATTGGGCATCAATATCATTGCCTTGCTGATTGGCGTATTAATGTTTACTCGTTTAGGTTCTGAATTTATGCCTCCTTTAGATGAAGGATCTGTACTGTTTATGCCAGTAACCTTACCCGATGTATCCAACTCCGAAGTAAAGAGAATTCTTCAAGTTCAAGACAAATTGATAAAATCAATTCCCGAAGTGGCTCACGTGTTGGGAAAAGCAGGCAGGGCAAATACGGCAACGGATAACAGTCCAATAAGTATGGTTGAAACCATTATTTTGTTAAAACCTCAAGCAGAATGGCGAGAAGACAAAACCAAGAATGACATTGTCACGGAAATAAACAACAAACTGCAAATCCCTGGTGTGACCAATGGTTTTACGCAACCTATTATCAACCGTATCAATATGCTTTCAACAGGAATCAGAACCGATGTAGGAATAAAAATCTACGGAGCAAGTTTAGATACTATCAATGTTTTGGCTCAAAAAATTAAAAAAACACTCGAAGGAACTTCTGGAGTTAAAGATTTGTATGCGGAACCCATAACAGGCGGAAAATATATTGATATTGAAGCAAAAAGAAACGTTATTGGCAGATATGGATTAACCATAGACGACATTAATAATGTGGTTGAAGCTTCTATTGGAGGTATGAAACTAACCACGACTATCGAGGGAAGACAGCGTTTTTCTGTAAATGCAAGATATGCTCAAGAATACCGTAACAGCATTGAAGCCTTAAAAAAACTACAAGTGCAAACAATGGACTTTGGGCCAATACCATTAGAAACTGTAGCTAATGTAAAAATAAGTGATGGCCCTCCAATGATAAATAGCGAAAACGCAATGCTACGGGGCACTGTGCTGTTCAACGTTCGGGAACGTGATTTAGGAAGTACTGTAAAAGAGGCACAGGAGAAACTCAATGCAATGATGACCAAGATGCCAAAAGGATATTATGTGGAATGGAGCGGACAATGGGAAAATCAAATTAGAGCCAACAAAACATTAAGTTTAATACTGCCTATTGTTGTGGTCATTATATTTCTTGTTTTATATTTTACGTATCATTCGATGAAAGAGGCATTAATCACGATGATTACAGTACCCTTTGCTTTAATTGGAGGAATATTTATGGTTTATTTTTATGGAATTAATTTATCCGTTGCTGTTGCCGTTGGATTTATTGCATTGTTTGGGATGGCAATCGAAACGGCAATGTTAATGACCATCTATTTGAATGAAGCAATGAATAAAATGGTAGAAAAGTACGGAAACACGAAGGAAACCATAACTGAAGAAATATTGAAACAATATATTATTGATGGTTCAGCCAAAAGGTTAAGACCAAAATTGATGACGGTTTCAGTTTCCTTATTTGGATTAATCCCTATTCTTTGGGCAACAGGAACAGGGTCTGATATAATGCTTCCCATTACTGTTCCACTAATTGGAGGTACAATTACTTCCACGATTTATGTATTATTAGTAACACCGATTGTTTTTGAGATGGTTAAACTTCGAGAATTAAGAACAAAAGGAAAAATAGATCTTATAGATGTTAAAGAATAAATTATATATAGCAATAAGTTGTTTGATTTTGACCGCCACTAATTTGGCAGCACAAACACTTTCCTTGGATA
>DAORUG010000046.1:0-20336 GCA_035433125.1 Flavobacterium sp. | reverse complement strand
TTTAAAACGCAATTGCTTTATTGCCTCGTTCCAAGGAATGAAATCGTCGGTTTTTGAAGTTGATCTTCTTTCGTCCAACATGTTTTTCATTTCTTCAGTTACAGAAAATTCATTAATCACGGTTTCGTAATTAAACTTTTCTATCAATTTCATAAAGAAACTCAATTCACTGTCTGGAATATTTAAAGTAATTTGTGTCATTCTTTCTTTTATTGAAAAACAAATTTACAAAAAAAGAATGCGTACAACTATTTTAATTGTTATTTTTATGCCAAAAGCAAAACCGTGAAAAGAAAATATATTCTTCCCCTATTTCTTGTAATTCAAATTTTATTTCTGAAAATAATTGCCTTTTTTCCAGAGCTTGTTGAACAATTTTACAGCAATGGTTTGTATGTATTCATTTCGAAAATTTTACGAATCACTTTGGGAATAATACCTTTTTCGGTGGGAGATATTATGTATGGAATCGTGATTTTTTATATTCTGAAATCGATTTGGAACTCAAGAAAAACTTGGAAGCAAGAATGGAAAAATAATGGTTTAAAGGTTTTAAGCGTTCTTTCGGTGGCGTATTTTCTATTTCATTTTTTGTGGGCAATGAATTATTACCGTCAACCACTTTTCGAAAAAATGAAAATCGAAAGGGATTACACCGATGCCGATTTATTAGATTTTACCAAAAAACTGATTGCTAAAACCAACGAAATTCAAATCCAAATTACCAAAAACGATAGCCTGAAAGTAGTTTTTCCCTATTCGCAAGAACAGGTTTTCGAGATGAATTTGAATGGGTATCAAACACTTTCGAATCAGTATGCTTTTTTTGAATATACGAACCCTAGCATTAAGAAATCACTTTTTAGTTTGCCGCTGACATATATGGGTTTTGGTGGTTATTTGAATCCGTTTACCAATGAAGCGCAGGTAAATTATTTGATGCCAATGTACAATTCTCCAACGACTTCTTGCCACGAAATGGCGCACCAAATGGGTTTTGCCAGCGAAAGTGAATGTAATTTTATTGGGTTTCTGGCTTCGGTGAAAAACGAGAATTTGTATTTTCAGTATTCGGGATATAGTACTGCTTTGCGCTATTGTTTGAGCAACTGGTTTATTCGTGATGAAAAAATATATGATCAATTATTGAAAACCATTCATCCTGGAATTTTGAAAAACTATCAGGAAAGCGAGGATTTTTGGAAACAATATGACACTTTTATTGATAAAGGGTTTCATGCTTTTTACGACAATTTTCTGAAAATGAACCAGCAAAAAGACGGAATGGAAGGCTACAGCAAATTTGTGAATTTGATGGTGAATTATTATAAAGGAAAGGATTTTTAGAAAATAAAAAGTTGTAAAATAGCCCCGATAGCAGTGGAAATCCTTTATTTGTTTTTTTAAGAAAAAGCCATTCGACTGCGCTCAGGGTGACAAAAACAAATAAAGATTGCAACGAATAGCGGGACGACTGTTTATTGAAAAACTGAAATTTTTTGCTCCCAATTAAAAAAAATAAATTTGTAACAAAATATACTTTTTGCCCACTAATACTATTATGAGCGACGATTTAGAACAATCATTTGTGCAGCAATTGAAGACCAATCAGAATATAATCCACAAGATTTGTAGGTTATATACGAATGGTGAGGATGCGCATAAAGATTTGTTTCAGGAAATCACGATTCAGTTGTGGAAGGCTTTTCCGAAGTTTAGAGGCGAAAGCAAATTTTCCACTTGGGCGTATCGAGTCGCCTTGAATACAGCCATTACGTTGTACCGAAAAAGCACACGTTCTGTAAAGACGGTGGACTATGAATCTCAACAATATTTTATTAGCAATGATGATTATAACTATGAGGAAGAAGAACGATTAAAGCTAATGTATAAGGCTGTTTATCAACTGAATGACATTGAAAAAGCATTAGTTTATATGTATTTAGAGGATAAGGATTATGGTGAAATTTCGGAAACTTTGGGGATTAGCGAAGTAAATGCAAGGGTGAAAATGAATAGAATTAAAGGGAAATTAAAAAAAATACTAAATCCTTAACGATTATGAAAGAGCTGGATTTATTAAAAAGAGATTGGCAGAAAAACGATGCCTTTGAGCAGGTTTCCGAAGTGGAAATCTACAAAATGTTGCACAAAAAATCGTCTTCGATTGTGAAGTGGATATTTATTATTAGCATTCTGGAGATTATGCTATGGACTGTGATTAGCGTATTTTTTAATGCAGACGATTATTTGAAAAACATCAAACACGAGGAATTGGATTTTTATTTTGAGGCTTTGACTGTTTTCAATTATGCTGTGATTTTGGTTTTTATTTATTTGTTTTATAAAAATTATATGGCTATTTCGACTACAGTTTCGATAAAACAATTGATGAAGGACATTCTGAAAACTCGTAAAACAGTGCAATGCTATGTTTGGTATAATTTGGGTATGGTGGCATTGAGTTTACTTTTTGGCTTTTATATTGCTTTTGCCTACAATCCCGACGTAGCAGTTTTGATGGATAAAATTGACAATAATACCAAAGTAATGGTCGTTACCATTGGCGTTTTTGTACTGATTATAGCTGCTTTTCTAGGGCTTTTTTGGTTGTTTTACAGACTAATATATGGAACCTTACTCCGAAGATTGTTTGCCAATTACAAGGAGCTTAGAAAAATTGATTTATAAAAAAAGAGTTCGCTTCGGCGAACTCTTTTTTTATCTAATATTCCCATTTTCTTAAT
Organism: Flavobacterium sp.; assembly: GCA_035433125.1. Classification (GTDB taxonomy): domain Bacteria; phylum Bacteroidota; class Bacteroidia; order Flavobacteriales; family Flavobacteriaceae; genus Flavobacterium. Next base: position 17,589 of record DAORUG010000046.1, on the reverse strand, counting down.
TTATTCAAATCTTCAGCATCTTTTAATTCTTCGGCTGGAATTACTTTCAAAAAGGAGGGATGTTGCTCGATAGCATATTCTATTTTTTCGACAATCTCTTCAATGGTGTCGTTATCATAATCAATTTCTAATGGAGGTTTGATGATGAAAGATTGCAGAATGTCTTTCTTTTTCATACGCAATCCTTTTTTGTCAAAAGAACGGCGGAATCCATCGATAACAATGGGAACCACAATCGGTCGGTGCTGTTTGATAATGTGAGCGGTACCTTTTCGAACGGGTTTGAAAGACTTTGTGGTGCCTTGCGGAAATGTAATCACCCAACCATCATTCAATGCAATTTTAATATTTTCGGTGTCGTTTGGATTTACATCGCGTTTTTCGGTGACGTCTTTACCGCAAGAGCGCCAGGTTCTTTCTACTGTTATTGCTCCGATGTAAGACAAAATTCGAGGTAATAATCCAGCTTGCATAGTCTCTTTAGCAGCCACATAATATATATTCATTTTGGGTTTCCAAATGTATCCAATATTTTTTATGGAATCTTGACGACCACTCAAACTGGCATTAAAAACATGAAACATGGCCACTACATCAGCAAAATAAGTTTGATGATTGGATATAAAAAGTACGTTAGTGTCAGGTAATGTAGTTATTATTTCGGAACCTTCTATTTGTAAACTATTAAAACCTCTATACCGTCGATGTGTTAAAACAGCAAAAACGTGTATTAAAAATCTTTTAACAATCAGAATGTGTCCAAAAGGATTTCTCTTAAATAAAACCATAAATAATTGTGTAAAAAAAATATTTGGACGACAAACATACGAAAACTTATAAATTATAGCACTTTTTTTAAGACTTCTTTCAATTCACTCAACATCATAGCTGTGGCGCCCCAAACAATATGCTCGTTTATTTTGAAAGCTGGAATTTCAATGTTTTCTGCGTAAGAAGTTGACATTGTTGTAGTTATGATTAAATCATCATTAAGAAAATCATTCAGTGGCAATTCGATAATGTTTACTACTTCATTACCATCTGGAACGAAAACAATTTCCTCTTTGCAAATTCCTAAAAAAGGATAGACCATAAAATTGCTGGGTTGAATATACAAATTGGTAAAAGGCATAATAATTTCGATACTCTCCGGATGAATTCCAATCTCTTCGTGGGTTTCTCGCAAGGCTGTTTTCTCAAAAGTTACATCCAAAGTTTCATATTTTCCTCCAGGAAATGCAATTTGGGAGGAATGAACACCTTTATAAGAATTTCGGACTATGAGAACCAAATGCGTTCTTCCCTTTTTGGGATAAAACAGCATCATTACGGCAGCTTTTTTTGGGTTTATGTTGTCAAAATTGAGATTTTTCAAGCTTTCGATTCGCTCTAAAGGAGCCATTTTAAAATGTGCTTCTTTGGCAGGAAGGTCTACTTCGACTAATTTTGGAACATATTTTAAAAAATCTTGAAAATTCATAATCAAAACCTATTTTTGCAAATTGGAAACAGTTATAAATATAGATAAAAAAATCCAAAATTCAAATTTCAAGTTCCAAATTTCAAACACCATAAACTAAAAGCCAAAAATGTACAGCAAAGAGGAATCACAACGATTGAAGCGGGAATTCTGGATTGAATTTGCCGAAAAATATCCGAGAAAATGGGTCTTATACGACACCAAAATCAAGGACTTTTCGTTTAAATTTTATGCCGACAACAAAAAAGCCCAAGTTTTAATTGATATTGAACATCGAAACGACGAAAAACGAATAGTCTATTTCGAAAAACTAGAATCCTTGAAAACCATTTTAGAAGATGATTTTGTCAAAGATTTGGTTTTCGAGAAAAACTTCACTCTTGAAAGTGGTAAAACCATCAGTAGGGTTTGGGTCGAAAAAACAGGTATAAGTGTCAGTAATAGAAATCATTGGAATGAAATTTTTGACTTTTTTTACGAAAACATGCATGCTTTAGAAATGTTCTTTTTCGAATACGGTGATTACATCCGAGATTTAGAAATGAATACATAGCAAAGAAACCATTTAAAGCGGTTTTGGATACCGTTTTTTTATATTTCGGATTAAGTCTTCGAGTCCGTTTAGTTTTAATTCGTAAATCAGTTGCAATTGTTGTCCAAGCTCTCCTTTTGGAAACCCTTTGTTGGAATACCAAACCACATAGTACTCAGGCAAATCGATAAGATATCGTCCTTCATATTTGCCAAAAGGCATTTTGGTGTGCGCTAATTTGATGAGCTGTTTTGGGTCTTGTTCCATTTTGTTTAGAGAGAAAAGAATATAGAAAATAGTTTAAGCAATTCACAAATCATTGCTTTAATCTATTTCGAAATTAATATTAAAAATCTGCAATCATTATCTTTTCAAACTAAAATGTGATTTAAAAACTTTTGAAGTTCCTTTTTCATCATAATCTACTGTGAACCAATAATCATCCGAGGGAAGTGATTGCCCATTGAACATTCCATTCCAACCTTCGCTTGAAGGGCTTATTTGTTTAAGGAATTTTCCATATCGATCATATATAAATATTGGAGCATTTGGATTGGACAATTTTAAGTTCGGAATATTCCAATATTCGTTGTAACCGTCGCCATTTGGAGTGAAAAATTTCGGGTAATTAATGATTACAGCATTGATAGGAGCGGGATTGCAATGCCCGTCTTTATCTCGAACTGAAATTAAGTGTTCTCCTGGTAATACATTATTAAATATATTACTATCTTGATACGGAAGGTTGTCCAATTGGTATTCATAATTACTGGAACCAGGACCTAAAACATTTACCGAAATAAAAGAAGGATAATCAAAAGCATCGCTATAAGTTACTTCTAAATAAGGAGTGTATTTTATTACTTTAGCAGATGCCGTTTTAGAACATAATGTTGTTGTATTTGTTGCAGTAACTACATAATCACCAATTTGTGTGGTGGTAATTGAAGCGGTGTTTCCGCCATAAGGAGCTCCATCAAGTATCCATTCGAATAGATAATTTGCACCTGAAATTCCACTATCTAAAGTGGCTGCATTTAATAAAGTACCTGTTTCATAGTCTTCACAAATAAAATATTCAGGAAGTAATTGAGGTTCAGGAAATAGGTTTATAATCAATTGTAATTCGACAACATCAAAGCAAGTTGATACAGTAGTATTGTTAGTTACTCTAATCCAAACACTGTCGGAAAACGGATTATCATTTTGATAGGTTGCAGGATTTGCAATAGGAATAGCATATATATCATTGGCTGCAGCCAAAGAAGTATAAAATGTGAGCGTAAAATTGGCATCAGGAGTTTGACCGTTTAAGACCTGATTTCTAATCGCTAAATCAGTCAAATCGAATTCAAAAATTCCATCGTTTGTGGCAAATGTGTCGCAGATTTCTATTGGATTTACAGGATTGGCAACAGGTCTGTTAGTAATAGAGATGCTAAACGGATTTTCATCACTACAATTTAATCGGTCGCCAGTTTCATAATAAATATAATAGGTTGGCAAAACTGTCGCTGTCGTTACAACAGTGCCTGCCGGAATTATATTTCCTCCGCCCGATGGTCCTCCCGGTGCATCATAATAAAAATTATTTGCTGTTGGCAATGCTGGAAAAGTAAAAGAATCACAATAAGATAATTGTGTTGGAATTGGATCTGCTTCAACTCCGTTTATTGAAATATCGAAAAAGTTTTCACTAAAACAACTGGGGTCATTAGGATGTGCTGCATAAATATAAACTCGATCATTAGTATTTATGGTAGTTCCTGCGGCTAGAGGATTTACACCATTTGGCTCGTCAAAATAAGCTCCATTTGTTAAGGGACTTAGCACATAAGAATTGCACAAATCTACGTTTGATCTAGAATCTATTCTAGGTCTAGTGTTAATGGTTATTGTCCACGGTTTTTCATTGTAACATCCCAAAACAGTTGGTGATGGCTTATAAATATATATGGTAGTAGTAGTGGTAATTGTATCAACATTTGGAATTAACTGTACATTTCCAGAAATCGATGGACCTCCCGCTAAAGTGAAATAATCGGCTCCATCAACTTGAGTTGGTAGGACGAAACTTTCGCAAGCAGATATATTGGATGGTGTGGTAAGAAAAGGAGCGTTAATTGTAATTGTAAAAGAATCGGTTGTACAACTAGCACCAGGAATATAGGTATAAATAGTTGTTGTGGTTGTAATTACTCCCGGCAGAATTAAGTTTCCACCTCCATTTGGAGCATCACGATATTCGCCAACTGGAATTGGAGGTAGATTATACGAAACACATTCGTTTATATTTGTCAAGCCCAAAGTGCTAATGTAAACTGTAAAAATAGTATTTGGAGTTCTACATCCATTGTTTGTTGCAAAAACATAAAGTCGTGTTGTCGAAGTAATTGGCGAAACAGCAGGTGTGTATATTCCTGTAACACTATTAAAAGTATAATAATCACCAACTGCTAATGGTGGTAAATTGTAAGAGGTACAGTCAAAAACATTGGCAATCGGTACAATAGTTGGGGTGGTGTTTATAGTTATGTTAAATTGACTTTCGAGAATACAAGGATTAGCAATATCTGTCGATGAAAAATAAGTGTAAACTGTTGTTGTTCCTGGAGTTGTTATTGTACTTCCAGCAGTAAATTCGGTTCCGCCACCATTTGGTCCTCCAGGTAATGAAAAATAGCGAAGTCTAAAAGGGGTTATGGGCAATCGGTATCGATCACAAACTATTATATCGGTTGGATTTACATCCAATGGTGTGACTATTGTTATATTGAAAGCACTTTCGGTAGGACAACTAGGAGTGGTTGCGGTTGTACTGTAAAGATAAATTGTTTGGTCGGTTGTAATGACATCTCCGGCATTTAATATTGGCAAACCTTGATTTGGACCAGAATAATAATTTCCGGGATTTACAAGTACTGGTAAAGTATAACTGTTACAAACAAATTGATTTATTGTTGAATCTATTGTAGGTCTTAGTATAACAATAAGTCTAAAATTTGTCGTACTGAAACAATCTGGATCGGTTGTGGTTTGTATTCTTGCATAAACAGTCGTACTTCCCGATGTAAAAGGAGTTGAAGCATTTATTGGATTCACTCCTGCATTGGCATCACTTGCATTCGAATAATAGGAAACATCATATATGGCTGCTGATTGACCACCCAAAATGGTTGCTGTTTGTGAGCCAATATTAAAATTGGCTGTATTTGTAGCCGGTGCAGTTTCGCATAAAGCTAAATCTCCAGTTAGATTAGCTATTGGTGGAGGTGTAAGTCTTAACTGAAATGATTTTGTTATGAAGCATTTTGTTGTTGTATCTTCTATTCTAATCCAAATTGGGGTAGGTAAATTCGATACCACTGTGGTATAACTATTTGTCAACGGATTTGTATTTAAAGTAGCATTTGCTAAAGAGGAATGATAACTTATTTGGGTTCCGGGAATAGTTACAATTGGACTATTGAAGGACAAATCAAAAGTAAAACTAGCTAATCCCGAATTGCATTTAAACAAATCTACAGGGTCAGGAGTGATGATTGGACTGTAGTATTCAACGTTTATAAAATCAGTTGTTACTGGACAAGAAGTCGCAATAATAGTATAAGTAAGTCCGTAAATTCCGGGTTGTGTAACAATTAAATCAGGCGTATCTCCTCCAATCGGGTTTCCGTTATGTGTCCAAGCAAAGGAATAAATCGCGGGATCCAATCCAGAAATAAGCGTATGTGTTCCGTTGTCACAAACGGCTGTATTGCTTGCAACAGTCAAATCTGGGCCTAAAACATCTTGCCCCACATTAAAACTATTTGCACCTAAAAATATAGCTGAATCGGATTGGCTATCTTGTCTGTCAGCGATTACCAATTTGATATGATACGGTGTATTTGGAATCAAATTGTTTGATGAAGCGCTCATCGAAACGGTTTGCCCATTAAAATTTGTCACTGAAGCAGCAGCATCTGAACCGCCATTAAAAGTACCAAAATAAGCTGGGTTTTCAGATGGACAAGATGAATTGTATATAAATTCTCGAATAGTTGTTACCGAAATTGGAGTTGTAGAACCTGGTACAACAGCAAGATTTGTCGTTACTCCAGTTGTAGTATTGGTCAACAAGAAAGTAAAAGCATCCGAAAATTGGCATTGAAAATTACCATATTCTTCCGAGGCGAATAAAAATCGAAAGTCAAAGTTGGAAGAAAAAGGTACAAAATCAAATTCTAAAACGGTCGCATTTGTTGAGTTGACACTGATTCCAGCGGCTAGAAGTGTCGCTTCTAAATCGGTATCACCTGTCCAAGCAGCATTACCGTCGTTCAAATCAGTTGTGTTGGGACCCGGAGCATTGGCAACATTTCCAGTACTCAAAATTACACCACTTGAGAGAGGGAATGCAGGATTTGTATTTTCAAAATAACCAATTCCATTTGTAGAGCCAAAATTAGTTCCTGTCCTCCAACTAATATTGCTTATGGGAACACAGGATTTATTGACCAAAACTTGTGTGACTAATTCTGGAACAGTGTACGTATTGGTATCAACAGTGATTGCCTGCGAAAAACATCCAATCCAAAAAAGTGATAACAATAGAATAAGACTTTTTTTCATAAGGACTTTGTTTTAGACAAAAATATAATTTTATCGATAAAAAGTTTAATTTTGTCGATAAAATGCGTAATATAATTATTTTACAGTTGAAATTAAAATAAACATAAGAATAATTGTAAACTTCTATTTATATAAAACGGTTTTAGTTTTAAAATATTTCAATTGAAACTACAAACAATTTTCCGCTGAAATCCCTATATTTGCAGCCTTAAAATTAATACAAAAAATGACTTTATCACAGATTATTACACCTTCTATAGAAAAAGCTGTCCAAGCATTATTTGACGTTACCCTAGATAAAGTCGAATTTCAAAGCACACGCAAGGAATTTGAAGGCGATATTACGATGGTAATCTTCCCTTTATTGAAAGTTATCAAGAGCAATCCGGTGGAATTAGGAAATAAAATTGGAACCTATTTAGTCGAAAATGTGGCTGAAGTTAGCCGTTTTAACGTAGTTTCAGGATTTTTGAATATCGTAATTTCAGATGAATATTATTTGAATTTTTTCAACGAAATCAGGAATGATTCGAAGTACGGTTTTGTTACTCCAAGTCCCGAAGACAAAGCAATTATGGTCGAATATTCTTCGCCAAACACCAATAAACCGTTACATTTGGGTCACGTTCGCAACAATCTTTTGGGTTATTCCGTTGCCGAAATCATAAAAGCTTCGGGTAAAAAAGTCTATAAAACACAAATCATCAACGATAGAGGAATTCATATTTGCAAATCGATGTTGGCTTGGCAGAAATTTGGAAACGGAGAAACTCCAGAATCTACAGGTTTCAAAGGCGATAAACTAGTTGGGAATTATTATGTAGCTTTTGATAAAGCCTATAAAGAAGAAATTAATCAATTAATAGCGCAAGGGAAAACCGAAGACGAAGCCAAAAAACAAGCGCCAATTATTCTCGAAGCCCAACAAATGCTTTTGGATTGGGAAGCTGGCGATGAAAAAGTAATTGCACTTTGGAAAACCATGAACCAATGGGTTTATGATGGTTTTGCCACAACTTACAAAAATTTAGGAGTCGATTTTGATCAATATTATTACGAAAGCAATACCTATTTACTAGGAAAAGATGTGGTTCAAATTGGTTTGGAGAAAGGCATTTTCGAAAAAGATCCGGACGGTTCAGTTTGGATTGATTTGACCGATGAAGGTTTGGACAGAAAAATCGTGTTGCGCTCCGACGGGACAGCAGTTTATATGACACAAGATATTGGAACTGCAATTCAACGTGTGAAAGATTTTCCAGACGTTGGCGGAATGGTTTACACGGTGGGTAATGAGCAAGATTATCACTTCAAAGTGTTGTTTTTAATCTTGAAAAAATTAGGATTTGATTGGTCTAAGAATCTCTATCATTTGTCTTATGGAATGGTCGATTTGCCTTCAGGAAAAATGAAATCGAGAGAAGGAATCGTGGTCGATGCCGATGATTTAATGCAAGAAATGACGGATACAGCTCAGAAAATTGCCGAAGATTTAGGGAAATTAGACGGTTATTCTTCTGAGGAAAAATTAAAATTATATAAAACTATTGGTCTTGGTGCTTTGAAATATTACATTTTGAAAGTCGATCCTAAAAAGAGAATCCTTTTTGACCCAGCAGAATCAGTTGACTTTGCCGGAAACACAGGTTCGTTTATTCAATATACTTACGCCAGAATCCAGTCTATTATTCGTAAAGCCAATTTTGATTTTGTCTCACCGAGTGCAATCAAAGTGCTACACGAAAAGGAAAAAGAATTGGTAAAGCAACTTGAATTATTTCCAGAAGCGATTCAAAATGCAGCTCAAAATCACAGTCCAGCTTTAATTGCGAATTACACTTATGATTTGGTGCGAGAATACAATTCGTTTTACCAAGCCGTTTCTATTTTGGGTGAGGAAGATTTGGAGAAGAAAATATTTAGAGTTCAACTTTCAAAGAAAGTTGCCGATACGATAGCATTAGCCTTCCAATTATTGGGAATTGATGTGCCAGAAAGGATGTAGGATTGATGGTCAAAAGTCTGTGAAAGATTGTACCTTTCTAACTTTATATTATATTTGCAACTTCAAAAAATAATAATACTATGTTCGATAATTTAAGCGATAAATTAGACAAAGCCTTTCATATACTTAAAGGTCACGGAAAAATAACCGAAGTTAACGTAGCCGAAACCCTTAAAGAAGTGCGTCGTGCATTATTAGATGCCGATGTCAACTTTAAAATTGCCAAAGATTTTACCACTAAAGTAAAAGAAAAAGCTATTGGTCAAAACGTATTAACCACGCTTCAACCGGGACAATTATTGGTAAAATTAGTCAAAGATGAACTAACCGAATTAATGGGTGGCGATGTTGCAGGAATTAATCTTTCTGGAAATCCAACCGTTATTTTGATGTCGGGTTTGCAAGGTTCTGGTAAAACTACTTTTTCTGGAAAATTAGCCAATTATCTTAAAACCAAGAAAAACAAAAAGCCACTTTTGGTCGCTTGTGATATTTATCGCCCTGCGGCAATCAAACAATTGCACGTTGTTGGAGAGTCAATAGGAGTGGATGTGTATTCAGAACCGGACAATACAAATCCTGTGATTATTGCACAAAATGCGATTAGTTTTGCAAAACATCAAGGTCTGAATGTGGTAATCATTGATACCGCCGGTCGTTTGGCTGTCGATGAGGCGATGATGACTGAAATATCCAATGTTCACAAAGCCATTAATCCTCAAGAAACCTTGTTTGTTGTTGATTCGATGACTGGGCAAGATGCTGTAAATACGGCAAAAGCTTTTAACGATATATTAAATTTTGATGGTGTAGTTTTAACAAAATTAGACGGTGATACTCGTGGTGGAGCTGCTATTTCGATTAAAACGGTAGTCAACAAACCAATTAAATTTGTTGGTACGGGAGAAAAAATGGATGCCATCGATGTGTTCTATCCGGAACGTATGGCGGAGAGAATCCTCGGAATGGGAGATGTTGTGTCTTTGGTAGAAAAAGCGCAAGAACATTATGATGAGGAAGAAGCCAGAAAAATCCAAAAGAAAATCGCCAAAAATGAATTTGGTTTTGATGATTTCCTTTCCCAAATTCAGCAAGTGAAGAAAATGGGTAATATGAAAGACTTGGTCGGAATGATTCCCGGTGCTTCAAAAGCGATGAAAGATGTCGAAATCGAAGATGATGCTTTCAAACATATCGAAGCCATCATTCATTCGATGACCCCAAAAGAAAGATCAAAACCGGCTATAATCGATGTAAAAAGAAAAGCTAGAATTGCCAAAGGTTCAGGTACGAAAGTCGAACAAGTGAATCAGTTGATGAAACAGTTTGAGCAAATGAGCAAAATGATGAAAATGATGCAAGGTCCAGGCGGAAAAAATATGATGAAAATGATGGGGAATATGAAAGGAATGCCAGGTGGAATGCCGGGTATGAGATAATATATTTGTTTAAAGTTTCAGGTTTCAAGTTGTTGAAACCTGAAACTTGGAATATTTTAAAATAATAAATTGGAGTTTCTTTTTTTTGAAACTTGAAACTTTAAACCTGAAACCATTTTAAAAATGCAAATACTAGACGGAAAAAAAACATCAGAAGACATTAAAAACGAAATTGCTGCCGAAGTGCAAAGAATGAAAGCCGATGGTCAAAAAGTACCTCATTTAGCGGCTGTTATTGTGGGTACAAACGGAGCTAGTTTGACTTATGTAGGTAGCAAAGTGAAATCCTGTCAGCAAATTGGTTTCGAATCTACTTTAGTGGCTTTGCCTGAAAACATTTCGGAGGAAGAATTATTAGATAAAATCAAGGAACTTAACGAAGATGACGATTTGGATGGTTATATCGTTCAATTGCCTTTGCCAAAACATATCGACGAGCAAAAAATCCTAATGGCGATTGATCCCGACAAAGATGTTGATGGTTTTCATCCTGCCAATTTTGGAAAAATGGCTTTGGAAATGGAAACATTTTTGCCAGCGACTCCTTATGGAATAATGGAATTATTAGAACGTTACAAAGTAGAAACTTCAGGAAAACATACTGTAGTTATAGGACGCAGCCACATTGTAGGGCGACCAATGAGTATCTTGATGAGTCGCAAAGGCTATCCAGGAGATTCAACAGTAACGTTGACACACAGTAGAACCAAAAACATTGAAGAGTACACCAAAAATGCCGATATTATTATCACCGCTCTTGGCGTTCCTAATTATTTGAAAGCTGATATGGTAAAAGATGGTGTTGTAATAATTGACGTTGGTATTACTAGAGTAGAAGATGCTTCTCATCCAAAAGGATATGTAATCACAGGCGATGTCGATTTTGCAAGTGTAAGTCCAAAATCATCATTTATCACTCCAGTTCCGGGTGGAGTAGGACCAATGACCATTGCAATGTTGTTGAAAAACACACTTTTAGCACGAAAAATTAGAAGCAGAAAATAATCCTTTTACATTCAAAACGATAAACAAAGCCTATTCGATTGGATAGGCTTTGTTATTTTAAAATAGTTTAAAAAATAATTCAACTATTTGTTTGCTAATTCAAAATATAAATTAACTTTGCAGTACAAAGTACTTTAATCATGAATCAAAAGCACCAAGAAGATTTATCACACATTCGTTCTATGATGGAACGTTCTTCAAGATTTATTTCATTAAGCGGACTCTCAGGAGTATTTGCAGGTCTATCTGCTTTGATTGGCGGATTATATGTTTATCTATTGTTTAAAGCCAATGGGCTCGATTATTTTAATGGGGAACATAAACTATATTCGGTTGATTTAGTTTCTGAATTGGTTTTTATTGCCTTGATCATTTTGTTTTTTGCATTAACATTCGGAATCTTCTTTACGATTCGAAAAAGCAGAAAATACAATTTACCCATTTGGACTACGGCGACCAAAAAAATGCTTGTTAATTTAGCTATTCCATTACTAGTTGGTGGTGTGTTTTGTTTGGCGCTTTTGTATCATCAAATGTATGTTTTAATTGCTCCAGCAACCTTATTGTTTTATGGCTTAGCATTGATTAATGCTGAGAAATATACTTTTTCGGATATTAAATATTTAGGATTTTGCGAACTGGCTTTAGGCTGTGTTTCCCTATTCTTTTTAGGATACGGTTTGGTTTTTTGGATCATAGGATTTGGTATTTTGCATATTTTATACGGCTTAATAGTATTCAAAAAATATAAATAAATCCTCCGAATGGGAATCATTGATAAATTAAATAAAGATTTCGAAAGTCGTGTCCGATTAGGTATTATGTCTATTCTGATGGTCAATGATTGGGTAGATTTCACCGAAATGAAAACACTATTGAATATCACCGATGGTAATCTAGCTAGTCATTCAACAGCTTTGGAGAAAGGAGCATATATTGAAATTAAAAAAGAATTTGTAGGCAAAAAACCTAAAACATCGTATCGAGTCACTAATTTGGGTAGATCCTCTTTTGTGTCGCATCTTAATAGTCTGGAAAAATTATTCAAAACTAAATAACCTTTTTTTTAACTTTATACTTTGAAAAGCAAAGTACTTTTAAATCTTTTAATTATGAAAAAATACCATTTAATTTTAGTGTGCAGTTTGATTTTTACACTGCTTTTTTACAACGAGTCAGTAGGAGTGAATCTGGCTATTTTCGGATTAGTGTTAACGGGAATCATTTGTTTTTTCTTTCAGGATCGATTTACGAGTCGATTCCATTTGGTTCTAGTGGTCACATCCATTTTGTCTTCAATTGCTTTTGCTTGGTACGGAGATTTTGTGTCTTTTTTGGCTTTGGCAATGTCTGTTTGCTTTTTACAATTCAAAACTCAGGAAACGAATTTGAAAATTGTGCAGGTTTTTCCGTTGGCGTTTATAAACGGAATCGCGTCTTTAGGGCGAATGTTGATGTTTAGTCAATGGCTTCCCAAAAGAGAAATTAAGAATGATTTTGCTAAAAAGTTAATTGCTTATTTCTTAATTCCAACAGTTTTTGTAGGGTTGTTTTTTATCGTATATGCTTTTGGAAGTGACCATTTTTCGGCTCTATTTACAGATTATTATCTGGATGTGAATTTTTTACAACTCATACTAATTGCGTTATTGGGTTTTTATCTTTCATTTACTTTTTGGAATTATTGGATTCCAGAGGTTTTTTATGAAAAAAATTCGCTTTTGGATAATGATTTTAATAATCAAAATGAAATGAAAAATCAACGAACTTTTTCGTTTCTAGATATTGATTTCGAAAGAAGAAGCGGCGAGATTACTTTAGTTCTTCTTAATGTATTGCTTTTGGTTTTTATCGTTACTTATAACTATGAACAATTTTTTGAGATTGTCGAAAAATCTAAATTGAGTGCTGCGACACACGAAAGAGTCAATTCGGTGATTTTCTCTATTGTTATGGCTGTTGGTGTGATTATGTTTTATTTTAAAGGAGGGTTTAATTTTGATAAAAAAGCCAAAAACTTGAAGCGATTGTCTAAAATTTGGATTTTCTTAAATGGAATTCTAATTCTTAGCACCATTATCAAAAACTCAGAATACGTGTCATTTTATGGATTAACATACAAAAGATTAGGTGTTTATGCGTTTCTGATTTTAGCTATTGTTGGTTTGGTTTTCACCTTTTTGAAAATTACAAAGCAAAAAACAAATGCGTATCTTTTTAACCAAATGGTTTGGTATTTTTACGGTACGATTCTTTTGTGCAGTTATGTCAATTGGGGAAATTGGATTACGAATTACAATATATCGGTCAACAAAGGAGTAGAACCAATATTTTTGAGTGATTTGAGTTTTAACGATGAAACTCGAAGAGATTATTTTAAATTAAAAAAATTAGACGGACAAAAATCCGAAAGTTCTAGGGAAGAAGAAATTGATAGTTATCAAGAAAAATCTTTTTTGTCCAAGGCTTTGTATTATGAGTTTTTAAATGATAAAAAGTAATATATTAAAAAACCCAAGGCGAAAGTCTTGGGTTTTAATTTTTTAATAATTAGTGAGTTTTAATAATCCCCTCTTTTCTTAAATCTCGGATCATCTCTTTTGATGAATTCTGTTCTGCGTTTAGGAGCTTCAGTTTTAGGCAAACTTGCTTCTTCAGTTTTGCTCGAAGGCTCAATTAATGCGTTGAGTTCCTTTATTTCGGCATCGGTCAAATCGCGATAACGCCCCACAGGAACGTCCAATGAAATATTGATGATTCGAATGCGTTTCAAAGCCGTAACTTCATAACCCAGATATTCGCACATTCTACGAATTTGGCGGTTTAAACCTTGGGTTAATATAATTTTAAAAGTGGTGGAACTGATTTTTTCTACCTTGCATTTTCGGGTAACTGTGTCAAGAATTGGCACACCATTACTCATTTTTTCGATAAAACGGTCGGTTATGAGTTTGTTGACCGTTACAGTATATTCTTTTTCGTGGTTGTTTCTGGCGCGAAGAATTTTATTTACAATATCACCATCATTGGTCATAAAAATTAAGCCTTCACTGGCTTTATCCAATCGGCCAATCGGGAAAATACGTGTCGGATAATTGATGTAATCTACAATATTGTTTCGAACCTCCAAGTTGGTGGTGCATTCAATGCCAACAGGTTTATTGAAAGCCAGATAAATTGGTTTCTCTCTTTTCTCCCGGATTAACTTTCCGTCAATACGCACTTCGTCGTCTGGCGAAACTTTGGTACCCAATTCAGGCACGACTCCATTGATGGTGACACGTCCCTCTTCGATGATTTTATCCGCTTCTCGACGCGAGCAAAAGCCCGTTTCTCCTATGAATTTATTGAGGCGTTTTAGATTTTCTTCCATAAGGCAAAAGTAATCAAATATTTTGTTTCAGATTTCTAAACTAGTTATTCTGTTTCAAATAAAAATTGAGCTACTTTTCTATACAAATCATCATCGTGGAGCTTGTGCCCCAAACCTTTTGTTGCTATGAATTGTACATCTTTCCAAGACTCTACTATTTTTTCCCCTTCTTCAATTAATACTACGGTGTCTTCAATATCGTGAGCGAGTAGGCCTTTTACATCGATTTTTGAGACAAATTCTTTCGAACTGAATTGGTCCAAGTTCTGATTTAAAAAGTTGGTGTACTTGTTTTCTAAAGCTTTTGTAACAGTATTATTTAAACTTAACAAACTGGTAAAATTCTTTAAAATAATAGTAAAATCACTTGGAGCGCCTAGAATCACCATTTTTTGAACACTGGGATTTTGATATTTATATTGATAATACAAGCTCGTTTGACCTCCCATTGAATGACCAATGATATAGTTGGGTTGATATTTTTTGGCAGCAACATCAATAAACTCGGCATATTTTGGAACTGTAAATTCTTTACCGCTAGACAATCCTTGAGCTGGACCATCGATGGCAATGATGGTGCTTCCTGATTTTTTTAAATAAGGCAACATTTTTTTCCATCTTGAAGAATTGCTTTCCCATCCGTGGATTAATAATATAGAAGTATCATTTCCTTTCCAAATGTAGGTTTGAATGACATCATCGTTATGCCGGATGATTTCTGATTGCGCTTCTTTTAGTGTTTTAGGAAGGTTCTCAATAGTAAATTTTCCTTTACGAGGTTCGCTAAAATAGCCGTGAGCCATTTGAGTTGCTTTCGCAGGAAATACATAACTCATTAGGTTAATATAGGATCCTATTGATTTAGTTAACAAAAAATAAAAAGATTTTTTCATAAAAAGAAGGATTTTTACGTTAACGGTGCAAAAAAATAAAAGCCCGCATAGCGGACTAAATATAGTATTAAAAAAGTCCCGATGGGAATCGGGACTTAAATATTTTTAGAATTTAGCAAAAAGCTGTTCCATTTTTTCTTTCTCTTCTTCGGCCAATACACTGTCAACTAAGATTCTTCCAGAATGTTCGTCAGTAATGATTTTTTTTCTGGCAGCAATCTCTACTTGAGTTTGTGGTGGAATGGTGAAAAATGATCCTGCAGATGCTCCTCTTTCGATAGAAACAACAGCCAATCCATTGCGAACGCTAGATCTAATTCTATCATAAGCTGCTAAAAGTCGTGCTTCGATTGAAGCTCTATATTCTGAAGATTTATCAGACAAAAAGGCCTCTTCTTTTGCAGTTTCAGACATAATATCGTCTAATTCTGATTTTTTGTGTTTTAAGTGATTTGATTTGATTTCTAATCGCTCTTTTGATTGTGCAATGATTTCTTTTTTGTGCTCAATAGAAGCTTTCATCTCTTTGATTTGCTTCTCGGCCAATTGAATTTCCAATTCTTGAAACTCAACTTCTTTAGTCAAAGAGTTGAATTCTCTATTGTTACGAACAGTTTCTTGTTGTTTTGTGTATCTTTTGATAGACTCTTTGTGCTCATCAATTGAGTTTTTCTTTACCTTGATAAGGTCTTCAATAGTTTCAAGATCTTTTTTTAATTTTTCTGAACGTGTGCTTAAACCTGCAACTTCATCTTCTAAATCTTCCACTTCAAGAGGAAGTTCACCTCTCACGTTTCTAATTTCGTCAATTCGAGAGTCAATCAATTGTAAATCGTAAATTGCTCTTAACTTGTCTTCAACATTCAATTCTTTTGTAGCTGCCATATTCTATTGTCTATAAGTACTTAACTGGATTTGTATTTTCTTCTGATAAAACGATTGCAAAATTAAGGATTTTTTTCCGAAGAAAATCAACAATATAATTTTTTGTATAGCGTTCGCTTTCAAAATGACCAATATCAGCTAAAATTAACTGATTTTCGGCTTCATAAAATTGGTGATACTTCAAATCGGCTGTCAAAAAAGCATCGGCTCCAGCCTGAATAGCATTTTTTATAGCAAAACTTCCAGAGCCTCCCAGGACGGCCACTTTTTTTATGGGTTTGCCTAAAAATGTGCTGTGTCGAATGCCATCGGCTTGCATTTTGTCTTTTACAAAGTATAGAAAATCTTTTTCATCCATTGGAACGGGCAATTCGCCAATCATTCCCAATCCCACATTTTGATTTTTGTTCTGCAAATCATAAATTTCGTAAGCCACTTCTTCGTAAACGTGATTTTTGAAAAGGGATTTCAGGATTTTGTTTTCTAAATGTTTTTCGAATGTTACTTCGATTTTAATTTCCTCACTTTCCATAAATTCAAATCGCTCTCCAAATTCGGGATTGCTGTGCTCGTTACCCATATAAGTGCCAATTCCTTTCGAGTTGAAACTGCAGTTTTCATAGTTGCCAATGTTTCCCGCACCGGCATCAAACAAGGAATTTCGCAATTTTTCAGCATTTTCAGGAATGGTGTAAGTCACCAATTTTCGAATGAAATTCGACTTTGGAATCAGGATTTTAGTATTGGTTAAACCCAGCGCCTCACAAAATATTTTATTAACTCCATCTTGATGATTATCCAATGCAGTATGAACGGCATAAATGGCAATGTCATTTTTTATAGCTTTGATTATGGAGCGTTCCACATAGTTTTTGCCAGTGATTTTCTTCAAACCTGAAAATAAAATAGGATGAAAGCAAACCACCATATTGCATTTTTTGGCAATGGCTTCGTCAATTACACTTTCTAAAGCATCGTGACAAACCAAAACTCCAGTAGCTTCGGAGTCTTTATTTCCAACCAATAAACCCACATTGTCAAAATCCTCAGCATAGGCGAGTGGTGCCATTTCTTCAAGTACGGAAATTATTTCTTTGATTTTCATTGTATTTTTTTTCGAATAAACAAAGTTAAGGAATTAATCGCTCTACTTTTTTATATTGAAAAAATAGTGCAGTTCGATATTGTGGATTTACTTCGAAGAAACTAGATTAAAAGTGTTCAGTTTTAAATTTATACTAATAGTATCAATTTTGTATATTTGTAATTTAAAAGCAATTGTTATGACAACATTAATTATAAAAATTAACGAGAGTTCAAAAAAAGGCAAAGCTTTTCTTGAGTTTGCAAAAACTTTTTTTGA
>DAORUG010000045.1:0-20719 GCA_035433125.1 Flavobacterium sp. | reverse complement strand
CAAAAGATAGATTCATTAAGGAAACATTAACTTGTTTAGTGCTTTTGTATGCCTTTTTCTTATTATATTTGTTATCGATTTTTGATGTCATTTCGATTTTATAACAATAAACCAATAAAAATGAAAAAATTATTTACCGTTTTAGCAATTGCTCTTTTCACTATTAGTGTTAGTGCACAACAAACAAAACCTGCTGCAAAAGCTCCTGTAAAAAAAGAGGCTTGTTGCTCTAAAAAAGAGGCCACTGCAAAAAAATGTACTGCAGAGGAAAAAGCAACTTGTAGTGCAGAAGAAAAAGCAAAATGCGCAAAAACAAGCAAAAGTTGTTGTGCTAAAAAAGCATAACTTACTATTTTTATAAAAAAAAATGCCTCGAAAAATTTTCGAGGCCTTTTTTTATTTACAAAACCAGAATTTTATTCCAAAGCCGCTTTCAATCCTTCAAAATCAAGCAAAACTTGTTCTCCGGAAATTAAATTCTTCAAGGCAAATTTCCCTTCTTTCATTTCTGTTTCCCCAACAATTACTGCAAAAGGAATTCCTCGTTTATCGGCGTGTTGAAACTGTTTCCCCACTTTTACACTATCTGGATACAACTCTACTTTTATACCAAAACTCCTTAATTTGGTGATGGCTTTCATCGAATAAAACGCTTCTTTTTCGCCATAATTAATAAACAAAGCTTTTGAGGTAGAAGTCACCGTTTCGGGGAATAAATTCAATTCCTCGACAACCAAATAAATTCGGTCTAAACCAAAAGAAATCCCTACTCCACTCATATCCTTCAACCCGAAAATCCCTGTCAAATCATCGTATCTTCCGCCACCACCTATGGAACCCATCGAAACGGTTTTTGGTGCAGCCACTTCAAAAATAGCTCCTGTGTAATAATTCAATCCGCGAGCTAAGGTTACGTCTAAATCTAAAACCGCTTTATTCAAACCAAGATTTGTTACGTTGTCACAAATAAAACGCAACTCTTCAACCCCTTTCATTCCTTCTTCAGATTCCGCCAATAAAGCAGAAAGTTTTTCGATTTTCTCCGAAATACTTCCCGTAAAATTAAATAAAGGCTGCACTTTTTCGATCGCAGATTCCCCAATTCCTTTTTCTATCATTTCCTTTTTAACGCCGTCCTCGCCTATTTTGTCGAGTTTGTCCAAAGCCACCGTAAAATCGATTAATTTATCTTTGGCACCAATAACTTCGGCAATTCCCGAAAGGATTTTTCGGTTATTGATTTTAATCGTCACGCCTTCCAATCCCAATTGTGTAAAAACCGAATCGTACAATTGCACCAATTCTACTTCTTGCCACAACGATTTTGAACCCACAACATCGGCATCACACTGAAAAAATTCTCTAAAACGCCCTTTCTGCGGACGATCAGCTCGCCAAACTGGTTGGATTTGGTATCTTTTGAAAGGAAACTCAATCTCGCTTTGGTGTTGTACCACATATCTTGCAAACGGAACGGTTAAATCGTAGCGGAGCGCTTTTTCTGAGAGTTGATTTGTTAAATATTTTGAACTAATAGAACCAAACCACCTTCCAAAAGTATCCGTTGACAACTTATCTACAAAATCTTTAAATTTCTTGCTTTCATCAATAGCACAATCAGAACATTCAGTTAAAATTTCTTTAAAAAAGACACTTTTAATATATTCAGATTTTCTAAGAGAATTAATTTCTAATTCAATTGATTTCGATAAAGATGCAGAATAAAAATTATAAAGTTCAAACTCACTATTTTTTTTATTAACCCCATCAACAATCGTTTGGATAAACTTTCTATTTAATAAACTTTTCATAATGATATTTAGCTTTTTATCAGCTATATTTTCATCATCTTCATTTATTCTTTTACTTAATTCAATCAAAACATTTATGTAGATAGCTTTTAAATACGCTTTAATCAAATAATTAAAACTAGAAAGATATTCACCCGAATTCAAAATCTTAAAAATCAATCGATCACCTTCTTCTCCGTATTTTCCCATCAAGGTTTCAGAGTTTTCGAACGAAGGAGTTTCTATAGGTTGAAAACCAAATTTCTCGAAATTACTTTTTATAGTTGCTATAATATATTGACGTTTTGCCACCTCAGCTGGTGAAAAATCTCTGGTTCCTTTTGGAATACTAGGTTTTGATGCCATTTTTTAAAGTTAAAATTTAGGAGATAGAAGCGGGAAGCAAGGAGATGGAAGCGGGAAGCAATATTACTTCTGACTTCTAACTTCTGACTTCTAACTTCCTTTTCGCTCTGCAAATATCTTGTTTTTAAAATAAATATCACATCTTCTAAAGTAAACTTGTAACAAAAATTGTAATTTCGTGTCAAATAAGCACTATGTTTAAATTATTTAGAGAAAACGTCCGAATTGCATTTGGTTCCATCAGAACCCAATTGTTGCGCACCATACTAACGGTGCTGATTATTACCATTGGTATTATGTCATTGGTAGCCATTCTAACCTTAGTCTCGGCACTTGAGAATACCATTTCTTCTGATTTTGCTTCGATGGGAGCCAATACTTTCAACATCAATCAATACGAAAATAACTCTAGAAGACGTGGTGGCGACGAAAGAGAGATCATAAATCCTATCATTTCTTATCCCGAAGCGGTGGCATTCAAAAACAAATACAGCTATCCACTAACCGAAACATCCATTTCATTTACAGCAACTTCTACCGCTGAAATAAAATTTGAATCCGACAAAACCGATCCCGAAAATAGTATTGTAGGAGTCGATGAGTTTTACATGGGAAACTCGGGTTTAGAAACAAGTTCGGGTAGAAATTTTACTGGATTCGATATCCAGAATAATACTTATTCTTGCATCGTAGGTTCAGATTTTGAAAAAGGATTACTGAAAGACGTCAACCCAATAGACAAAATAATTTCGATTCGTGGAGCGAAATTCAAAGTCATTGGTGTGTTAAAAGAAAAAGGCTCTACTTTTGGCAACAGCCAAGATTTGAGAGTTTTAATTCCCATTCAAGTGGCTCGTTCTTTATTTACAGCACCCAATATTAACTACTCGATTAGCGTAATGGTGGCTAAAAAAGATTTTCTGGACGAAGCTATCGATAACGCTAATAGCACGATGCGAAGAGTTCGAAAATTAAACCCAATTCAAGACAATAATTTTTCTATCGTTAGAAGTGATGATTTAATTAATAGAATTCTTAGCATCACACAATATCTTGGCATAGCAGCTTGGGTTATTGGTATTATCACTATCCTAGGATCGTCGATTGCATTGATGAATATTATGATTGTTTCGGTTACCGAACGTACAAGAGAAATTGGAGTTCGAAAAGCGCTTGGTGCCAAAAAAAGCACGATTGCTTTTCAATTTTTTATAGAAACTTTACTCATTGGTCAAATGGGTGGTTTATTAGGCATTGTCTTCGGTATTTTGATAGGTTTTGGCCTAGCCTCTATTATGGAATTTTCATTTGTAATTCCCTGGGGAGCCATAATTGCGGCCTTTATTACTAGTTTTTTGGTAGCTTTAGTTTCAGGACTATACCCTGCAGTGAAAGCCTCTAAATTAGACCCAATTGAAGCGTTGCGATATGAATAAAACTGATTACTTCACACGTTAAATCACACCTCGAATCATTCTATCATTTCCAAAAATATCTTTCCGTAATTCGATATTTTTGAAATCCATTTTTTCGAGTAATTCAACCATTTCCTTTCCAAGATATTGATTGATTTCGAAGAACAATTGTCCGTTTGGAGATAAGTTTTTCTGGGCTAATTTGGCAATTTTTCTATAAAAAATAAGAGCATCATTATCATCTACAAATAGTGCCAAATGCGGTTCATTATCCAAAACATTTTTCTTGATTTCCTGCTTTTCCAACTCTCGAACATAAGGTGGATTCGAAACAATGACATCGAATTGTTGTTCTAACCCTTCGACTGCGCTCAGGGTGACAACTTCAAGAATATTTTTAGAAATAAAAGTGACATTTACTTCATTGATTTCAGCATTTTTCTGGGCTGTAGCCAATGCTTTTTCCGAAACATCAATCGCAAAAATCTGAGCATTCGCAAGGTTTTTTGCTAATGAAATGGCGATGCAACCACTCCCCGTTCCAATATCCAGAATTTTTATCTTCCCACTGTCATCCTGAGCGGAGTCGAAGGACAACTTCTGACTTTGAATAATCCATTCGACCAATTCTTCCGTTTCAGGTCTTGGAATCAAAACAGTTGAATTGACTTCAAATTCTAAACCATAAAAACTAGTTTTCCCTAATAGATATTGAACAGGAATCTCTTTTTTGAGTTGCTCTAAAATCGAATTCCAAAGCTGGATTTCATCATTCGAAAAAGCCAAATCAGGATTTAAGGCTAAATCAATTCTTTTCAGTTTTTGCTTTTCTTCCAAAATCAAATAGAAAAAACTTTCCGCTTCGCCAATATCGTAAATTGCCGAAAGTGCTTGAATGAAATGGGTTCTGTAATCTTTAATTTTTGTGCTCATAAGTTAGCTTAATTCCTTCAACATCCATACTGGACATGAAACATGACCTGTGCTTCCCATTGGCGAACAAATAGATTCAAAACCTACTTTTTTATAGAGTTTTTGGGCATCGTGCATAAATGGCATAGTTTCGAGATAGCATTTTTCGAAACCAAAATCCTTGGCCGATTGCAAACATTTCTCCATCATTTGACTTCCAATTCCCAAACCTCGAATTTCCGGCAGGAAATACATTTTTTGCAATTCGCAAATAGTTACCGCCTCATTTTCTAAAGGCGCTACTCCCGCTCCTCCAACAATTTTGCCATTAATTTCGACCACAAAATAAACCGATTTTGGTTTGTTGTATTCCTCAAACATTAAATCCAAATACGGATCAGCATAAGCCGTTCCCACTTTTGGAATGTTCAATTCATCAAAAACAGCTCTTATTAATGCCGCAATCGACTGATTGTCTTTCTTTTCTATTTTTCTGATAATCCAATTATCCATTCGTTGAAATACTGATTTTAATTGTACAAAAATAAGTATAGTTTATTGGATTAATCGAAAGATTCAAAACTAAATCCTAAACTCAAAAAACACTACTTTTGCATTTGTGGAAAATCATACTCAATACATGCGTCGTTGTCTCGAATTAGCCAAAAATGGTTTGGGAACAACCTACCCCAATCCGATGGTGGGAAGCGTAATTGTTTGTGATGGCAAAATCATTGGCGAAGGCTGGCACAAAAAATCGGGTGAACCACACGCCGAAGTCAATGCTGTAAATTCCGTTAAAGACAAATCTTTATTGAAAAGATCTACTATTTATGTCAGTTTGGAACCTTGTAGCCACTTTGGAAAAACACCGCCTTGTTGTGATTTAATTATCGAAAACAAAATCCCAAATGTGGTTGTCGGAACGGTTGACTCTAATATAAAAGTCGCAGGAAACGGAATTAAAAAATTGATTGAAGCTGGCGCAAAAGTTACAGTAGGTATTCTTGAAACGGAATGCAAAGAATTGAATAAGCGTTTTTTTACGTTTCACGAAAAGAAAAGACCTTACGTGATTTTGAAATGGGCCGAAAGCAATAACGGTTTTATCGCGCCATTGACCAAATTAGAACAAAAACCTGTCTGGATAACCAATAAATTTTCGCGCCAATTGGTTCATAAATGGCGAAGCGAAGAACAAGCTATTCTTGTAGGAACCAATACTGTTATTGACGACAATCCAAAATTGGATGTAAGAGATTGGACTGGAAATAATCCTATTAGAATCATTTTAGACCAAAATAATCGAATCCCAAAAGACAGTTTTATATTTAACAATCAAGTAAAAACTATCATTTTTTCAAATTCATCAACCAGAATTAATCAAGAAAATAGTATCTTTGAAGTAATCGATTTTAAAAAAAATCTGGCAAACCAAATACTAAACGTATTATATAAACACCATATTCAATCGGTGATGATTGAAGGAGGATTACAAACTTTGCAAACTTTTATTGACGAAAATCTTTGGGATGAAGCCCGAGTTTTTATTGGAAATAACAACTTTGAAACTGGAATAAAAGCCCCGCTTTTAGCATTAAAAAATATCGAAAAACATATTATCGAAAACGACATACTTTTAATTTCTAGAAATAATGATTGATACTATTATTTTTGATTTTGGTGATGTTTTTATCAATTTAGATAAAGAAGGCACTATCAATGGCTTGAAAAAATTGGGATTATCACATTGGAATGAAGACTTAAACCAATTGAATCTTCAATTTGAAAAAGGACAAATCTCCGAAGAAAACTTCCTGCTTGGTGTTCAAAAACATGTTCCGAATGCTACTAGAGAAGAAATATTAGATGCTTGGAATGCAGTTTTATTGGATTTTCCTTTGCGTCGACTGGAATTTCTTCAAAAACTCACCAAAAAATACCGATTATTTTTATTGAGCAATACCGATGCTATTCACATAGAAACATTCGAGCGAGAAAATGGAGTTTCTTTTTCTAGAGATTTTTATATGTGTTTTGAAAAAGTCTATTTCTCCTTTGAAATGGGAATGAGAAAACCCGATGCTGAAATTTTTAATTATGTTTTAAAAAAACACGATTTATCTGCAAAACGTACTTTATTCGTAGATGACAAAAAAGAAAATACAGATGCAGCACTTTCGCTTGGAATTCAAGTTTGGAATTTACAAGTAGGCAAAGAAGATGTTGTGGATTTGTTTAAGAAAAAAGAATTTGAGCTGTGAAAAGTAAAATTTCAATACCGATTTCAAAGATGATTTTAATTTCAAATTTTATTGCATTTGGAAGACGTTTATAAAACCATAGCTTTTCCATCGGATGAAATTCTGTTTAAAGAAAAAAACAGCAAATTTTTTGGCTACTCCTTTCCAATCCAAAATGAAGCTGAAGTAAAACCTATAATAGAGGGTTTGAGGAAACAGCATCCACACGCCGTACATTATTGTTATGCTTATCAAACCGGAACCAGCACCTTATTATACAGAGCAAATGATGATGGCGAACCCAGTAACACTGCGGGAATGCCAATTTATGGGCAAATTCAGTCTTTTGGACTTACAAATGTTTTGGTAGTAATCGTTCGAATTTTTGGTGGCGTCAAATTAGGAGTCGGCGGATTGATTTCGGCTTACAGAACTGCGGCGCAAATGACATTGGAATCTTCTGAAATTATCGAAAGAACAATCGACATTCATTTTCAAATTGCTTTCGATTATAAAAATATCAATAAAGTGATGCGAGTGATTAAGGAAAAAAGTGTTGAAATAGTTTCTCAAAAAATGGAAATGAGTTGCGAAATCGAAATTATTACTCGAAAAAAAAATGCCGAAATGATTTTCGACATTTTTAATTCAATGTTTGAAGTAGAAATTAAAGAACTTTAAGTGAATCCATAAAAAGAGTTGTTTTTGTCAAATTAACAAAAAATTGACCCTATTGTTAAACTCTATCTAAAATCTCTAAAATATATTGGGGAGGACTTACAGGTTTGCCTGTTTTCATGTCAACAAAAACCAAAATTGAGTTGCCAGTTGTTAATAACTCCTCACTTTCGTTGTAAAGTTCATAGTCAAATTCAATCTTAACAGTTGTCCTCTTTTTCAGTATTGTTTTCAAAGTCAAAAGCTCATCATATCGAGCAGGTTTTTTGTAATTCATCGTCAAGGAAACCACGGGAAGCATAATTCCGTTTTCCTCCATCCATTTATATGAAATCCCTTTGTTTCTAAGCCATTCGACCCTTCCTATCTCAAAATATTGTGCATAATTTCCGTGATAAACTACACGCATTTGATCAGTTTCCGAATAGCGAACACGGATTTGAGTTTGATGATATTCCATTAAAATAAATATTAAAAAATTAAACTTTAAAAAACCCCATACAATAATATTTTGTAAAAATTACATCTAAAATATTTTTTTTTAGCTAAATTTATTCACATATTTGTTACCCCGAAAAACCACACTGATTTAGCAGTGTTTTTTATTAGAAATCATTACCAAAACGAAATAATTTAACCAAATTTATGAACAAGACTGCACAATCAGTATGGGAAAACTGCCTCTCTTTTATAAAAGACAATATCGCAGACCAAGCTTATAAAACTTGGTTTGAACCTATTAAGTCAGTTGAGCTTACAGATAATGCATTGTACATTCAGGTTCCAAGCAAATTTTTTTATGAATGGCTTGAAGAACATTATGTTAAATTATTGAAAGTGGCGCTAACTAAAGAACTCGGTAAAAATGCAAAGTTACTCTATAAAATCAAAATGGAAAACACTTATGGCAATAAACAACCTTACACGGAACAATTGCCAAGTTCAAATCGGGTGCCTATGAAACCACAAGATGTTGACGCTCCATACAAGAACCTTAACCCAGAATTAAAAAATCCGTTTGTAATTCCTGGTATTCGAAATTTAAAAATCGAATCACAATTGAATGCAAATTATAGTTTTGACAATTTTCTTGAAGGAGATTCCAACAGATTGGCTCGTTCAGCTGGTATGGCTGTAGCCAATAAACCAGGTGGAACTTCATTTAATCCGTTATTGATTTTTGGTGGTGTTGGTTTAGGAAAAACACACTTAGCCCACGCAATTGGCGTTGAAATCAAAGATAAATATCCTGAGAAAACGGTTTTGTACATTTCGGCAGAAATTTTTACCCAACAATATATTGATTCTGTAAAGAAAAATAATCGAAATGATTTTATTCATTTCTATCAATTGATTGATGTTTTAATCATTGATGATGTTCAATTTCTTTCGGGAAAATCAGGAACTCAAGATGTGTTTTTCCATATTTTCAACTATTTGCACCAAAACGGTAAACAGGTAATTTTGACTTCGGACAAAGCACCTGTTGATATGCAAGATATTGAACAACGATTGTTATCCCGTTTCAAATGGGGATTGTCGGCTGAATTGCACCAACCGGATTATGAAACAAGAATCTCCATCCTCAAGAATATTTTATACCGTGATGGCGTAGAAATTCCTGATGAAATTATCGAATATGTTGCCAGAAATATCAAATCGAATGTTAGAGAATTAGAAGGCGCCATCATTTCCCTGATTGCACAATCGTCTTTCAATAAAAAAGAAGTAACACTAGAACTAGCAAAAAGTGTCGTTGAAAAATTCGTAAAAAATGTAAAACGCGAAATTTCTATCGATTATATTCAAAAGATTGTTTCTGATTATTTCCAATTGGATTTAGAAACGCTGCAATCCAAAACCAGAAAAAGACACATTGTTCAAGCACGCCAATTGGCCATGTTTTTTGCTAAAAAATTCACCAAAGCTTCTTTGGCAAACATTGGTTCACAAATAGGTGATCGCGATCATGCAACCGTTTTGCACGCTTGTAAAACCGTTGACAATTTAGTTGCCACCGACAAACAATTCAAAAAATTTGTCGAGGACATCAATAAAAAATTAACGCTATAAACGTTTTATGCCCATCAAAATTTTAATGGTTTGTTTAGGCAATATTTGTCGGTCTCCCTTAGCCGAAGGAATATTAGCCTCAAAACTTCCTAAAAAGAAATTCACCGTAGATTCGGCTGGAACTGGACCTTGGCATATTGGCCGTCAACCCGACGAGCGATCTATTGCTGTTGCAAAAAAGCACAAACTTGATATTTCAGGACAAAAAGGAAGACAATTTTCAACAACCGATTTTGATACTTTTGACTATATTTATGTAATGGATTCTTCCAATTATAAAGATGTTATTCGTCTTGCCGATCTTCATGAACATAAAGCAAAAGTGCAACTCATTTTGGATGAATTATTTCCCAATGAAAATGTAGATGTCCCTGATCCGTATTATGGACTGGAAAACGGATTTGAAACAGTATATCAAATGCTGGATGAAACTTGTGATTTAATAGCCAAAAAACTCATTGAGAAACATCCCTGATTTTTTACTTTTAATAGAATTCAAAGGCTATTCTCTACTTAAATTAGAACACAATGAAACCAAATCTTTCTTTAGGAAAACTCTATTTAATTCCAACTACTTTAGGAGAAGAAGCTGACCCAAATGATGTTTTACCTCAAACTATAAAGAGAAGCATTGATTTCATTGACGATTACATTGTAGAAAACGAAAAAACGGCTCGAAAATTCATAAAAAGCATACAACCCGAGAAAGTACAAGCTACACTTAGACTAAGTGCTTTGAACAAACACACCCAAGTTTCTGAGCATTCCAAAATGTTGCAACCTTGTCTAGAAGGCAAAAATGTGGGTTTAATGAGCGAAGCAGGTTGTCCTGGTGTTGCCGATCCCGGTGCTGTAATCGTAAAATTGGCTCACGAGAAAGGAATTCAAGTTGTTCCACTAGTTGGTCCTTCCTCGATTTTATTGGCGATTATGGCTTCTGGAATGAACGGACAGAGTTTTGCTTTTAATGGCTATATCCCTATTGACAAAGCTGAGAAAAAAGCAGCCTTAAAAAATTTAGAGAAATTATCTCACGACAAAAATCAATCTCAAATCTTTATTGAAACGCCTTATAGAAATAATAAAATGTTGGAGGATATTATTCAAGCCTTGAATCCTTCGACTTATATTTGTGTGGCAACAGACATCACTATGCCAACAGAATTTATCAAAACAATGAGGGCTTCTGAATGGAAAAAGATACAAGTGGATTTACACAATCGTCCTACCATTTTCATCATCCACAAAATGTAAGCATAAAAAAACCACGCTGAGAAGCGTGGTTTTGTATTTTATAAAACTTAAATTATTGCACAGTTGCATTACTATCGGCGGCAATTCCAGAAGTTTCATAACCTCCAAATTCTTTCATGTAACTTCGTATTGAAGTTCCGTAAGCATCTTTAAAATAGCGTTTCCCATCGTGTTTAAAAAACTTTTTTACAGAACCTGCTCCACCAAGATGTGCAGCTGCTAATATTCCAGATTCAGTTACTAAAATACCAGAAATTACTCTGCCATCATATTTATCAATAACATCTTTTAATTCCGATTTATTTTGAGCCAAAAGAGCTACAAAAGCTTTTTCCTGCATCCTAGGACTGTTCAAAAATTGGCTGCAATCCTCAATCCCAACAGTTTTTAAAGTTGTAGCACCAAATTGGTATTTCCCCATGTAACCAAGAGAATTTATTTTTTTATACTTTCCTTGTGATTCTCTAAAGGCGATTGCTTCTTTAAATCCAATGAAGAATTTACCGGTGTAAGGCACATTCAAATTAGTATAATCATTTTGTTTTTGAGATGGATATAAGTAGTGTGTTCCATCTTTTTCATTAATCAGAAACCAATCATTGGAGTCTAATTCAAAGGGTTTAAAACCCGAGCTTAAAAAGGCAATAATAAGAGCTAAACTTGTATAAAAAAACCACTTCTTTATCATAAATTGTTTTTCTTCAAACGCTGTCCCGTATTGAAATTTCTGCGGTGCAAAGATACAATAAAATCTTAAAAATCAAAAATACGACTGAAAATCAAGCTGTTAATATTTTCTAAAAATAAAAAGCATAGAACTTGAACCCACTGTGAGTCGAGTATTCAATCGTTGGAGCAGGAATTTTTATGGTGTTAAAAACGGAAAAAAAAGTCTTCAAAAAATGCGATTTTGTCTCTATTTTTGTCAAATCGACATCCAAACTGAGGTAAAATTGTCTGAATTTTTCGGGTTTTGGAGTCGAAATTGGAGAGGAATTTTCATCTTTTCCACTGACCATTCCCTCGGCTCCATAACCCACAGCAACGTTCAACCACTTTGGTGTTTTCGAGCCTTTAAAAAAGGAATTTACATTAGCCGAAAACCAATACGTTTGTCCATTATAATCTTTCAAGATTTGCTCTGGAATAGTACTTCCCAAAACATCTGGCCTATAATTTGAATATTGGGTTTTATGATAGGAGAATTTTGGAATAATCCGTTGTTCTTTCCAAATCAATTCCTGCGAAACATACAAAGCCGTTCCCGAAGCATTAGCAACAATATCTCCCGTCGATGCTCCCCATTCTTCAGAAAATCCATCCATAACCTCAACAGCTGTTAGGAACACAAATCCCAAACCAGCTCCATAAATCAATTGATTTTTTTGGCTGGTTCCACTCCAATTCAAGGCTTCAGCACCAAATCGACCAATATGATATGCAGAATAAAGGTGTCCCAATTTATCCATTTGCATCCACTGAGAATTGTCATTTATAAAATGAAAATCGGATTTGGGATAATCGGCATACCAAAGTTGGTTTAAGCCAATCAAAGCGCCAGAAGCCAAAACAGCTTCGGTAATGAATACCGTGTTTTGCCTTTTCTGGTTCAAAGAATCGGAAGGTTTTAGAAAAGTATCGAATGAATTTTGTGCCAAAACACTTTGGAACACCAACAAAAACAAAAAATAAAATTGTTTTTTGCCGTTCAAAATTATCTTTTTACTCCTTGACCGTTAATCCAATCGGAATACTTTTTGGCATTCAAATTATGCTCTGGCAAAGTAGCGGCAAATTCGTGATACCCAAAACGCTCTACGCTGGCACAGAAATAAATAAAGTCGTTTTTTTCAGGATTCAAAACCGCATCCAAAGCCGTAATATCCGGCATTGCAATAGGCCCAGGAGGAAGACCTGTCACTTTATAAGTATTGTATGGTGAGTTTAAAAATAAGTCGTTATAAAACACTCTTTTGATTACCTGCTGAAAATCATTATCTCTCTTTTTAATGGCATAAATCACGGTTGGATCAGCCTGAAGTGGCATTTCCAGTCTCATTCTATTCAAATAAACACCTGCAATTCTGGGTCTTTCGTCTTTTTTAACAGATTCTTTGTGAACTATCGAAGCCAAAATAGTGGCGCTAACAGGAGTTAAACCTTGCTTTTCGGCTTTTGCAATTCGCTCTTTATTCCAAAAATTATGGTATTCCTTGATCATTTTATCACGGAATTTCTCGGCAGAAATATTCCAATACACCTCATAAGTATTAGGAATGAACATTACAAAAACATTTTCCTCGTTAAAACCATTCTCTTTCAAGAAAATTGAATCTTTGAAGGTATTTAATAATAACAAACTATCGGGTTCTATTTGCGAACTTACTCTTCCAGCAAAATCTTCTAATCTTTCCTGATTATTAAAAGCCAATTTCACAGGAACATTGCTCCGCATTGCTTTAACCAAATCGTAGCTATTCATACCTTTGGTCAATAAAAATCGTCCTGGTTTTACATTTTCAGGATAGCTTCTTTTGTTAGCCACCATTTCAAAACGATTCATATTTTCGACAAAAGGGGCAATTATTTTCTTGACATCTTCATAAGTTGAACCCGTTGGAATTTGGACATAAAGTTCATTTTCTGAAAACTTGGTGTTTTTAGAAAAAATTTGGTTCGCCACTATTCCGCCATAAATCAGTAGTCCTGACATTAAAATAACGGATGCAATTGTTATGATTTTCTTTAAATTCAAAATTAAAATTTTTAAAGTTGATTATTGATTAATTGAAAAATAGCCTCGTTTTTATAGACTCCGTTAACTAAAGTCCAATCTTTTTTTGTGCCTATTTTTTGAAATCCAAATTTAGTAAAAAGAGCTATACTAGCTTCATTTTCTGCACCAATATTTGCATACAATTGATGGAGATTTAAATGATAAAAAGCGTATCGAATTAAAAGCTCCAAAGCTTCGGAACCTATATTCTGTTTTCTGTTTTCATTTCCTTGAATCACGATACCCACTCCTGCCCTATTATTCTTGGGGTCAAAATCAAATAAATCGATTAATCCGAGTGCTGGAAAATCCTCGTCCTGACAAATCGCCAATCGCAATTGTTTGGCTTCATAGATGTCTTGATGGGCATTTTCGAGGTATTGCTTCACCAAAAACCGACTGTAAGGCGTTTGTGTATTGCTCACTTCCCAAATACTTTGGTCGTTTTCCATAGCATACACAAACTCCAAATCATTGGGTTCGAGTGCTCGGAGGTAGATGTTTTCGCCTTTTAGTGTGATCATTTTTTATTTGAGTTTGAGGTGCCAAATTGACTCCACAAGTTTTATTTATTTCTTTAAATAAGCTAATACTGAAAGTTCCTTTTACAAATTAATATCATTGTAATAGATTAAAAACCATTTCCCATCTATTTTCTTGAATCTTCTTTCAACAAGGAAATCACTATTCTCAATCCAAAATTTTTCTACTACAACTTCATCAGTTTTTCTTACCGAATGTTTATAGTTATAAAGTGAAGATTTCTCTGAAACTGGGATTTTCATTAATTCCCAATTTTTAGATGTCCAATTTTGTTTTTCAAAACCTTCTATTAATTTGCCTTCTATTGGAAAATTAATTCTTGAAAGTTGAAAAATTGAGTCAGAATGAAATTGACGATTAAATTCTTCGAAATTTTCTGAATGATTTGAAGATATTGATTTAATAAATAAACCAAATAAAATTGATAGCACTATTACAAGACCAAATATTACCTGAAGCTTTTTACTCATATCAATTTCTTTTGAGCTGTTTTTTTTTAAACTATGGATAAATTATAATTTCAAAATGGTGATTTATTAAATCTCTATCACTCCTTTAAAAACAAATTCTGCCGGACCAATCAGGAAAACATTGGTAAAAACATCTCCCATTTTATCAAAAGAAACGGCTAATTTTCCGCCTTCTACATTTAATTTAATCGAAGAAGCTTTGGTTTGTCCAGTAGCATTCATCGCAATGGCAACTGCTGTAGCTCCAGTTCCGCAAGCTAAAGTTTCATCTTCAACACCTCTTTCGTAGGTGCGAAGTGAAAAAGTATCTTCACTAATTTTTTTAACGAAATTGATGTTGCTTCCTGCTGCACCGTATAACGAACCGTAACGAAGAGCCGCTCCGTTTTCTTTTACATTATAAGTTTCCAAATCCTCCACCATTTGCACGTGATGCGGAGAACCCGTATTCATAAAAGTGTAATCGCTTTCCTTTTTAATATTGGTCACATCAATCATTTGCAAAGAAACGATGCCATCATTGGCAACGCTGGCGTGATGCAAACCATCCGTTGCGATGAAAGTACAACTGTCTTTAATCACACTCAAATCTTTGGCGAAAGCCACCAAACAACGACCTCCATTGCCACACATAGAACTTTGATTTCCATCGGAATTGTAATAGACCATTTTAAAATCGGTTTCGGTGTCGTTTTCTAACAAAATCAATCCATCGGCACCAATGCCAAAACGTCGGTCACACAAACGAGCCACGAGTTGTACATTTTCCTTTGGAAAAAATCCCGAACGATTGTCGATCATCACAAAATCGTTTCCTGTTCCCTGATATTTATAGAATTCTAATTGCATTGTAGTTTCGTATTAAGAGTTACAAAAGTACAAATATTAATGATACGTTAAAGTCTGTTAAGCGAGCGTTAAACTGTTTTTTTGAAATAACAAAATTCTTAATTTTACAGCGTAAATTCTTAAATAACTATAAAACTATGAAAAGATTTTCAAACCTATTTTTAGTATCATTGTTGAGTGGAGCAGTAACATTGGGCTCTTACAAATTGTTATTTGACGACAATGGCTATTTTTCAAAAAATTCAATCGTAACCCAAGCCCCAAATTCGTATGGACGAACCGTTGGCTTATCCGCTGAAGCCGTTGATTTTACCGAAGCTGCCGACAAAACCATTCACACAGTCGTTCACGTAAAAAATGTGTCCCGAAAAAGTGTTTCCAATCCTATTTTAGAATATTTCTACGGGTATCGTGGCGATCAATTGCAGGAACAAGTTGGTACGGGTTCTGGTGTAATTATTTCTGAAGACGGCTATATCGTGACCAATAATCACGTGATAAAAGACGCTTCCGAAATTGAAATCACGCTGAACAATAAGAAATCTTATCCTGCAAAACTCATTGGAACAGACTCTAAAATGGATATTGCTTTATTAAAAATTACTGCCGATGAAAAGTTACCTTATACGGCTTTCGCCAATTCAGACTCGGTGAAAATTGGCGAATGGGTTTTGGCAGTTGGAAATCCTTATAACTTAACTTCGACCGTGACGGCTGGAATTATTTCGGCTAAAGCCAGAAATCTAGACACTAGCGGAATTCAATCGTTCATTCAAACCGATGCCGCCGTAAACCCAGGCAATAGTGGCGGTGCCTTGGTAAACACTCGTGGCGAATTAATTGGAATCAACACTATGATTTCTTCGCCAACAGGTTCTTACACGGGTTATTCTTTTGCAATTCCATCGAACAACGCCCGCAAAATCATTGAGGATTTAATGGAATTTGGAAACGTGCAAAGAGGTGTTCTTGGCGTTGAAGGTGGCGAATTGAATGCTATGGCTTCCAAAGAATTAGGTATTAAAGAAACTCAAGGTTTCTATATCAATAAGGTACAGAAAAAATCGGGTGCTGAAAAAGCAGGTTTGCAAAAAGGGGATATTATTATTAAATTAGACAATCAAAATATAGCCACTTTTGCCGATCTTTCGGGTTATATCAATACCAAAAGACCGAATGACAAAGTGGAAGTTACGTTTATTCGAGAAGGAAAAAACAAAGTATTGCCAGTTGTTTTAAGCAAAAACGAATTTTTCAATGCCGAATTCAAAGGTTTAGAATTTGAAAACATCAATGCAGCGGACAAAAAAAGGTTTAATCTTGCCGATGGCGTAAAAATCAAATCCATTACCAACGAAAACTTGAAACAATACGAACAGGAACTGATAGGGAATATCATCCTGAGTATTGACAATGTAAAAATTAATGACATCGAATCAGCTTCCAAAATTTTGAGTAAAAAAGCCGAAAACCAAAGCGTTCAAATGGAAATGATTAACAAAAGAGGAGAAATCATTCGAATTATTATTTAAACCAGCACCCAAAATTGGACAAAAAAAAGACCGCAGATTCGCAGATTAATTAAAAAAATCTGTGAATCTGCGGTTACTTTTTAAATAGGCAAAACGGTTGTACTCTTCACTTCCGAGATGATAAAAAAGCTATTAATCAAGGAAACCTCGGGCAAAACGGATAGTTTTTTTTGATGAAAATTATGGTAACTTTCCATATCGGGCAAGATGATTTTGAGCATATAATCGAAACTTCCTGAAATAAAATTACATTCGACCACTTCGGGCATATTCATAATCGAATGATTGAATCCTTCCGAAACATCGTAAGTTTGTTTTACCAAAGTGACTTGACAATACACCATCAGATTATTGCCCAATTTCTTTTTATTCAAAATCGAAACGTATTTTTCGATAATTCCTTCCTTTTCCAAACGCTTCACTCGATCATGAACAGGCGTAAGCGAAAGATTTATTTTATTGGCAATGTCCTTTAAAGTCAAATGCGCATCCACTTGAAGGAGACGCAGAATTTTTTTGTCGGTTTCGTCTAAAATCATAATTAAATAGGATAAATGAGTATTATTTCAAAATTCTAAATCAGATATTTTTTCGTTTTATAAACTAAAAACGCTTTCGATTCAGAAATATTTTATTCAAAAATACCAAATAAAAATAATATTTTCTTAATTTAATACCATCTGAAACAATAATTTCTTTCTATAGTATCTTTGTATTGTATCATTGTTCTAACTAAATACACAAATATTATGATCATTGGAGTGCCTAAGGAGATCAAAAACAACGAAAATCGTGTCGCCCTAACCCCAGCTGGGGTGGCCGAATTCAAAAAACACGGACATCTTGTCTATGTGCAAAAAAGCGCAGGAGAAAACAGCGGTTTTAGCGACAAAGCCTACGAAGAAGCTGGAGCCGAACTACTGCCAACCATTGAAGCCGTTTATGAAATTGCCGAAATGATTATCAAGGTAAAAGAGCCTATCGCTTCTGAATATCCGCTTATCAAAAAAGACCAATTGCTGTTTACTTATTTCCACTTTGCTTCCTCTGAGCCATTAACTTATGCAATGATTGAACGTGAAGCAGTTTGTTTAGCTTATGAAACGGTTGAAAAATCAGATCGTAGCTTGCCATTATTAGTACCAATGTCAGAAGTGGCGGGTCGTATGGCAATTCAAGAAGGCGCTAAATATCTTGAAAAACCAATGAAAGGAAAAGGAATTCTTCTTGGAGGTGTTCCCGGAGTTCCTCCTGCAAAAGTTGTTGTTTTAGGTGGTGGAATTGTAGGAACTCAAGCTGCAAAAATGGCCGCTGGTTTTGGTGCTCAAGTCACCATTCTGGATGTAAGTTTACCACGTTTACGCTATTTGTCAGACGTGATGCCAGCCAATGTAACTACCGTTATGTCGAATCATTATAATGTTCGCGATGCGATTTCTCAAGCTGATTTGGTTATTGGAGCCGTTTTGATTCCAGGTGCCAAAGCGCCACATTTGATTACTCGTGATATGCTAAAATTAATGGCTCCCGGAACCGTAGTTGTTGACGTTGCCGTTGACCAAGGAGGTTGTATCGAAACTTGTACCCCAACAACACACGAAAATCCAACTTTCATTATCGACGATATTGTTCATTATTGTGTAGCAAATATGCCTGGTGCTGTTCCTTACACTTCTACTTTGGCGTTGACCAATGCTACTTTGCCTTACGCTTTGCAATTGGCCAACAAAGGATGGAAAAAAGCTTGTACCGAAAACGAAGAATTGAAAAAAGGACTCAACGTTGCCAATGGTAAAATTCTATACAAAGGTGTTGCCGATGCTTGGAACTTGCCTTACGAAGATGTAGAAACTGCGTTAGTAGATCTTGTTTACGCCTAATTTATAAGTATTAAGATCGAAGTATTAAGTAGTAAGACTTGATTCTTTATAAAATAAAATCCGTCAAGTTTTATAAACGAGACGGATTTTCTATTTTTCCTGCAACCTGAAATCTGCTATCTGAAATCTGCTATCTGCAACCTGCCATCTGAAATCTACTCCTTCTGTTTTGTCAAATAATAAATCGGAATTCCTATCAGCATTATAAAAACGCCCCAACCACAAGTATCTGGTTTTGTGTATAACAAAGCAATTCCAATCGCGCTGGCTATAACAATATAAAGTGCTGGCAAAAGCGGATAACCAAAAGCTTTATACGGTCTATCGGCATCGGGCATTTTCTTGCGAAGAATAAAAATTCCGTAAATGGTCAGGATGTAAAATACCAAAACGATAATCACGACAAAGTCCAACAAATCGCCATATTTTCCTGTCAAACACAAAGCCGAAGCCCAAAAACACTGCGCCCACAATGCCCAAGCCGGAACGCTAGCTTTATTCAAATGGGAAGCTTTTTTGAAAAACAAACCATCTTGTGCCATCGTATAATACACTCTTGCACCCGCCATAATCAAACCATTATTACAGGCAAAAGTCGAAATCATAATCATCAAGGCGATAATTAATGTTCCAATATTTCCAAAAATATTTTGCGAAGCCACAACTGCCACTCTATCCGATTCAGCTGTAGCGATATCTTGCAAAGGAACCACAGCCAAATACATCACATTGGCCAAAATATAAATACAACTTACAATCAAAGTTCCTAAAAACAAACTCAATCCCACATTTCGTTTTGGATTCTTGATTTCGCCAGCAATAAAAGTCACGCCTTCCCAAGCCACACTCGAAAACAACGAACCCACCAAAGCAGCCGACATTGCCGATATCAAAGCCACGCCACTAATAGGAAGCCAAGTACCGGTATCGATATTCATTGATTGCGAAGTCCAAGCATTCGCCCAGTTGGCATCCCAAACTTCGGCTTTGGCAGACACAAATCCGAAAATTATCAATCCAAAAATAGAGGCCACTTTAATAACCGTCAAGACTGTTTGCAAAATCTTGCTGTTTTTCACACCACGACTATTGATGTAACTCAATAAAATAATAGTTATTATCGAAACAATTTGAGCCGCATGCAATTGGAAATCTCCCAATTCAAAAATTATATTTTTCTCACTCACCGGTGGATAAATATAAGCGGCAAATTTAGAAAAAGCCACTCCCACAGCGGCAATGGTACCGGTTTGTATCACGGCAAAAAAGCTCCAACCGTACAAAAACCCAATTAGTTTTCCGTAAGCTTCCTTGATATACACATATTGTCCGCCCGCTTTAGGAAACATCGAACTCAACTCACCATAACTCACGGCAGCAATCACGGTAATAAATCCTGTGAGCACCCACATCGCAATGAGCCAGCCCGCTGAACCCAATTGACGCACCATATCCGAGCTTACAATAAATATTCCCGAACCAATCATCGAGCCCACAACGAGCATTGTTCCGTCTAGTAATCCGAGTTCTCTTTTAAAATGTTCTTCGTTGTTATCTTGCATATTGTTTTGGTTTTTTTGGTTGGCTAAAGATATACTTTTTTTGGAAATAGAGGAATAGTTGGTTTTAAATTAGGAAATTGGTTTTGATAGTTTGTGAGTATTTATTCTTATTTTTACAATAAGAAACAAAATATAAATACGAGGTAAGGTTACTTAAGTTAGATTGTATTTATAAACTTTTGTTAGAGCAATCAACAAGTAATTTAACTATATCCCAGAAGAACTTAATAAAAACTCAATTGTTTTTTATCAATAATAACCAAAGTTATTTTTGTAAATTTGCGTTTTAAAATTAACATAAGTAATTTAATGAAAAATTATAAAATTGAAATATTAAATATAGGAGCAATTAAGGAAGTAAAACTTAATCTCAATA
>DAORUG010000044.1:0-21221 GCA_035433125.1 Flavobacterium sp. | reverse complement strand
TTTTATATGATTTACTTTTGCTTTATTGATAAATTTTTAAGTACTTTTGATTAAACCTAATAAAATAATGGCCGAAAATTTAAAATTTGCCGTAATTGGCGGAGGAAGCTGGGCAACGGCAATTGCTAAAATGTTATGTGTAAACCTTGAAGAAATTGCTTGGTACATGCGAAATGAAGATGCAATTGAACATATAAAAACACATCATCACAACCCAAATTACTTAAGCTCAGTAGAGTTTGATGTTAAAAAACTAAAATTAACCAGCGACATCAATGAAGCTGTAGGGTATGCAGATTATATTATTTTTGCTATTCCATCGGCTTTTTTGAATGGCGAATTAGAAAAACTAACCGAAAGTTTGGACGGCAAAGTAATTTTCTCAGCCATCAAAGGAATTGTTCCCGAAACCAGTTTGATTGTTGGTGAACATTTCAACAAAACCTATAACATTCCTTTTGAAAATATTGGTGTAATCACTGGTCCTTGTCACGCCGAAGAAGTCGCTTTGGAACGTTTGTCCTATCTTACTATTGCTTGTGGAGATGCACAAAAAGCTAAAATTGTAGCCAAAAATTTATCTGGAAATTACATAAAAACCAAAATCTCTGACGATATTATTGGAACCGAATATGCTGCAATGCTCAAGAATATTTATGCCATCGCAGCAGGAATCGCCCACGGATTGGGTTATGGCGACAATTTTCAATCCGTTTTGATGAGTAACGGCATTCGAGAGATGAAAAAATTCATCAAAAAAGTCCACAAAATGAAACGCAACATCAATGATTCGGCTTATTTGGGCGATTTATTGGTAACAGGTTATTCCATTTTTTCAAGAAACAGAATGTTCGGAAATATGATTGGAAAAGGTTATACCGTAAAATCTGCGATGATGGAAATGAGTATGGTTGCCGAAGGCTATTATGCTACCAAAAGTGCCTACAACCTCAACTTGGGTTATGGTGCTCAAACTCCAATTATTGATGCCGTTTACAGTATTTTATACGAAGGAAAATCTGCAAAAGCGGTGTTTAAAAAACTAACGGAGAAGTTGGATTAGGTTTTAAAATAACAATTATGAACCAAGAGAATATTTCAACAAAACCAAACATACTAAAACGGCTTGGTGCATTTTCAATAGATTATTGCATAATATTTTCATTTACAATATTGATAATGTCTTATTTTGGAACCTCAAATGAAGATGGAAGCACTAGTGTAAAAGGATTTCCAGGATTAGCACCTATCCTTTTTTGGTTTCTTTGGATTATATTTCCAGAACAATTTTACGGATCAACTTTAGGAAATAGACTTTTAGGCTTAAAAGTTATTTCTATTAAAAACCCAAATACAACTAATTTGACATTTGGTCAGTCGTTTAAAAGACATTTTCTCGATACGTTCGATGCCGTTTACTTTATTGGGCTCATTTTATTAAAAAATACAAAATATAATCAGCGATTAGGAGATATTTGGGCAAAAACTATTGTCATTGATACAGAAGATAAAGAGCAGTTTTATAAAAAATTTTAGAAATTACTACCTCACAATAACCCCATCCACAAACAAAAGTGGCACTTCCTCGACATAATCGGGAGTGATTGAATTGGCTCTGAAAATGTATTTTCGGTCGTATAAGGTGTTGCCAATAAAGAAAGTAACCATAAACTCGTTGTTGAGTGCCAAAACACTTTTTTCGACCATTTCAACTTTCACGAAAGTAACCGACGGTACTTCGAGAAAAGCGTGACGCAAAAGCGAAGTTTTCTTCATTTCGCCATCGATAGTTCCAAAAGCTTTAGAGACAACCATAACACTATCTAACTGGAAATCGCTATCGTTTACTAAATAGATGTACCAAACTTTTTCCATAAAGTCGTCGCTCCATTCCTGAACGGCGGCGAGGAAAACGTTTTCTACTTCGGGAATGATGATGTCTTTTTTCATAAATTGAAACTTAACCACAAAGTTCACAAAGAAGGCACAAAGCACACAAAAATTTGAACTTAATATATGAAGTTTAGAATTAAATTGATGCTTTGAATTGTTCTAAGAATCGAACGTCATTTTCATAAAACATTCGGATATCGCCAATTTGGTATAACAACATTGCGATTCTTTCGATTCCCATTCCAAAGGCAAAACCTGTGTATTCCTCTGAGTTGATATTACAATTTTTCAAGACATTCGGATCAACCATTCCGCAACCACCAATTTCCAACCAACCGGTTCCTTTGGTAATTCTATAATCGGTTTCAGTTTTTAAACCCCAATAAATATCAATTTCGGCACTTGGTTCTGTGAATGGAAAGTAAGAAGGACGAAGACGAATTTTCGATTTCCCGAACATTTCTTTGGTGAAATATAAAAGTGTTTGCTTCAAATCGGCAAAAGAAACGTCTTTATCTATGTACAATCCTTCCACTTGGTGAAAAATACAGTGCGAACGCGATGAAACGGCTTCGTTACGGAAAACTCTTCCCGGAGAAATCGTTCTAATCGGTGGTTTGTTGTTTTCCATATAGCGCACTTGCACGGATGAAGTATGGGTGCGCAACAAAATATCGGGATTGGTTTGGATGAAAAAAGTATCCTGCATATCACGCGCCGGATGGTATTCTGGCAAGTTTAATGCGGTGAAATTATGCCAATCGTCCTCAATTTCCGGCCCTTCGGAAACGTTGAAACCAACGTTGGAGAAGATGTCGATAATTTGGTTTTTTACCAAGGAAATGGGATGACGAGAACCTATGATTACTGGTTCAGGAGATCGAGTCAAGTCACCATAAAACCCTTTGGTTTCTTCTTTGCTTTCTAAAGATTCCTGAATGGCTTTCACTTTTTCTTCTGCAGAAGATTTCAGCAAATTGATTACTTGTCCAAATTCCTTTTTTTGCTCGTTGGGCACGTTTTTGAATTCAGCGAAAAAATCTTTTAAAAGTCCTTTGCTTCCTAAGAATTTAATTCTAAATGCTTCTAGTTCTTCCTTATTTTGTGTGGAGAAAGCTTGTGCTTCGCCAATATATTCTTTTATCTTGTCTATCATTTTCATCCAATAATTGAGAGTGCAAAATTAAGAAATTTGTTTGAGGTTTAAAGTTTAAAATTTAAAGTTTCCACGATAAATCTAAAATCTGCAATCGTTACTCTACAATCATCAATCAATTAGTTCTTTTTCGATAAAATAATTTACGATGGCTTCTTTCATCAAAACCGATTGTTCTCCTGCTTTTAGTGCTGGTAACTCTTCTTTTACGGTGTAATGTGGCCAACCTTCTTTGTCGTAAAACTCGAATTCATAAAAACCATAAGGTTCCAATAATCGGCAAATAGCGATGTGCATCAGGTTGAGTTTTTCGTCTTTTTCGAAAGTTTTGTGCACTTTTCCGAGTTCTTGCACTCCAATTAAATAAATTATAGCGTCCAAATCGAGGTCTTCGCCTTGTGAAAATTGGTTGGAAAGTAGGTTGACAAGCTGTTCCCAGCGTTCTTTCAGTTGTATATCTCTTGACATTAAAATAGTATTAAGATTTGAGTATTAAGTATTAAGACTGATTTTAGATTGCAGATTTTTAATTCTAAAATCTAAAATTATTCGTGCAAAGATACCAACATAATCTTTTATCTTTGTTCTTTATTTTTCTCCCTTTATTTCTTTTAATATGAGTTTTTTAGATATCGTTTTGGGTGTTATACTCGTTGTAGGCTTGTTTAAAGGCATAAAAAACGGACTTTTTGTAGAGTTGGCTTCGCTAATTTCCTTGATTTTAGGAATTTATATTGCCATAAAATTTTCGTTTTTAGCAAAAATCATGCTGTCGGGATTTGTACATTGGAATCCAAAAACGATTCAAATTACCGCCTTTATAATCACTTTTCTTGTAGTGGTTGTAGCTATTTCGCTTTTAGCAAAATTCCTTACCAGCGTTGCCGATTTTGCACAATTGGGCGTGATTAACAAACTTGGTGGTGGCTTTTTTAGACTATTGAAAACAATCTTAATTCTGAGTATCTTTTTAAACCTTTTCGAAAAGATAAATTTCAACAATACGTTTGCCAAAAAAGAGACTTTGGACAAATCGATTTTTTATAGACCTATTCAACAAGCGGCGGGATTTATTTATCCTTCGATTGAAAAATGGTATGAAGATCTTAAGAAAAAGTAAGCAGGTAGCAGGTAGCAGGTAGCAGGTAGCAGGTAGCAAAAAAACGAAAACGTCTCGAGAGATATCAAGACGTTTTCGTTTTTTTATATATATGTTTAACTTTCTTAATCTGAAATCTGCAGTCTATTTCACTTCCCTAATCGCTGTTTTCTCAATCCAGCCTTCGGTTCCATCGGTCAATTGAATTTTTTTCCAATTGTCTAATGCTTCCAAAACAAAAACTTTGGTTCCTTCGTG
Organism: Flavobacterium sp.; assembly: GCA_035433125.1. Lineage (GTDB taxonomy): Bacteria > Bacteroidota > Bacteroidia > Flavobacteriales > Flavobacteriaceae > Flavobacterium. Next base: position 16,815 of record DAORUG010000044.1, on the reverse strand, counting down.
TAATGTAAAAACGGTATTACTGGCATTTTGTGGCTCGCTTTTTACCAAAACTATTTCAGCAAAAACGATAGCTGGTTTTTCTCTTTCATAATGATCTTTCTCTGAAATTGCCGAACTAACACTTATCAAAAGCAGAAAAAGCAGTGCAAACATTCCGAAGAAAAACACCCTTTTTGAGAACGTAAGTCGAGAAAAATAATATCCTGAGAAACATAGTAAAAACAGCGTGGCTAATCCAACTGAAATCCACGCCCAAGTATTGTAATGAAAAATCGAAGTGAAGTCGTGTACCATTTTTGAAAAACCAACTTGTGGAACGACTTTTATCTCATCGATTTGCAGTTTTTGAGCAAATTTAAGATTGTTTGCAATTTCAGCATCATCAGGATTGAGCACTAAAGCTTTTTCATAATTGTAAATTGCGGGTGCTACTTTGTTTAATTTATAATAGCAATTTCCAAGATTGAAATACAATTCCGCAGAATGTTGCTTTGTTGCCAGAATACTTTCGTATTCCGAGATGGCTTGTTCGTATTTACCTTTTTGGTACAAGTCATTTCCTTTTTCAAAGCCTGTTTGAGCAAAGAAAAATTGAGTTGTTAAAAGGAATAGTATAAGTAACTTTTTCATTATTATTGTTTTACCGCAAAGACGCTATGGCGCAAAGCTTATTTTACTATATGTTGTTTTTCCTTTGTGATTAAGAAATTTGTTTTTCCAGATCCGAAATTATTTCCACCGCTTTGTCAAAATCCTGCTGGATAGCAGTGCTTGATGATTGTGCAAAACGAGCCAATTCGCAATTTTCAGTCAGGTCGATGAAATCAATTATAGTTTGGGCATTCACATTTTTTGACGCTAAAAGCTGTTGAATATTACTTTTACTCATATCCGAGGTTTCGATGTGCAATTTGGCTTTCAGGAAATTATGCATCGCCTTTTCTAAAGCTACATAAAACGGCTCTTTGTTGTTGATTTGTTTTTTGGCTTCTGATAAATATTTCTTGGCCAATCGGTTGTTCATTTTTATTCTGTTACCAAAAACATCGCTATCTAAAGCTTCTTTTTTCTTTTTGAATAACACTATTAATGGTAGCATTAAAAAAGGTAAAAACAGTAAACTATAAAAAGTTTTAGACCCAAAGAAATCATCATTTTTCATTGAAACAAATTCGCTTTTCAACTTAATATATTTGAATTGTTCACTTCCAGAAATTACATTTTTTTGAACTCCAGGTGTTGCGTTCGCCACTTGGTCATTGGCCGAAGGACCATCCAAAACATTAATCATAATTTCTGGTGAAGTTATGGTTTTATAGCTTCCTGAACCCAAGTCAAAATACGAAAACTGCATTGGTTTTATGGGATATTCCCCTTTAAATTGAGGAATAATGGTATAACTGTCGGAAATTTTTCCAGACATTCCAGCCAAACTGGTATTCACTTTTTCGTCGTGAACGGGATCGTACATTTCTAATGAATTTGGCACAACCGGTTTTGGTAAATTGAATAATTTCATATTTCCTTTTCCTGTCACACTTACCAATAAATCTAAGCTTTCTCCGTTTTTTAAATTGGTTTTGGATGGAGTTACTCTAAAATCAAATTTTCCTACGGCACCTGAAAAATCAGCTGGTTTTCCAACCTCGGGAAGTGCTTTTACAAAAATGGTTTTGGCTCCAGCCGAAACTCTTTTGTTGTCATTTACGACCTGAACTCGCCCAAACATATCCCTCCTATTGGTTGGCAATTGCACATCGATATCCAATGACAAAGGTTCAATTACCAGTTTTCCTGATTTTTGCGGATATAAAACCGTTTTTCTAAGCACTACAAAACGGTATTTTTCGCCTTTGAACATCCCTTCTTCTCCAACTAATTGTTTTATGTCGATATTTTGACTCCAAAAATCATTGTATTTGGGTTTGTCTAATTCTCTCCAATTTGAGATTCCAATATTGTAGCTGAAATACAGTTTATAAACTACAGTAATTGGTTCGTTGATATAGGGATTTGTTTTAGAAATATCGGCAACTAAATACAGATTATCATCGGCAGAAATTTGGGTATCATTGGGATCTCTTGCCTCTTGTACGGCATTAGTAACCACGATTTTAATTGGGGATGTTTTATAAATTTGACCATTATATTCAATGGCAGCTTGCCTGATTATCAAATTCCCTTTTTGATTTGGCAAAAGATAATAGGAATAAATTTTTTCAAAAGAACTTTTCCCGTTTACCCATGACTGACTGACTTGCTGACTTGGTCCTGCAATAATTCTAAATCCTTCGAAAGACGGTTGCGTAAAGTTGTCACCGTCCATATTCATTACAAAATCAATACGCAGTTTTTCGTTAAGTCCAAGCGTGGTTTTGCTCACTTTTGCTTCAAATTGTACTTGAGCCAAAAGAGCGTTAGACACTATTAAAACTATCGCTATTATGAATTTTTTCATTGTATTTTATTCTAATTGAATTACCAATCTTTTTCGGTTTGAACTGGTTTTCCTTTTACTTTTTGGGCATTTACTTTGTCTTGAATCTTTTTCTCTTCATTATTTACGGCATCCAAAAGATTTTCGGTTCTTTGTTTCGAAATTCCGCCAGGCGATGGTTTTGGTTTTGGTTCATCCTTTGGTTTTTCGTCTTTTTTATCCTTGTCTTTATCTCCTTTGTCGTCTTTTTTATCTTTGTTCTTATCGTCTTTCTTGTCTTTTTCGCCGTCTTTCTTATCGTCCTTTTTGTCTTTGTCCTTATCTTTATTTTTGTCGTCTTTTGGTGGCGGATTATCTTTAAGCATTTTTTTAGCTAAAGCATAATTATAACGGGTTTCTTCATCCGAGGGTTTGTTTCGCAAAGCATTTTTATAGGCTTCGACCGCATTCGTATAATTTTTTTCCTTCATAAAAACATTTCCCAAGTTGTGAAATACTTTATGCCTTTGAACTCTCGATTTTGTGTTTGTCAATGCAGTTGTGTAAGCAAATTTAGCTTCTGCTGCTTGGTTTTGCTTGTAAATTGCATTTCCTAAATTGAAAGGTGCAACGATTCTTTTTGGGAATTTTGAATGAGAAATTCTGTAATTTGCCTCTGCCTCAACGAACTTCTTTTCAGCATATTCATCGTTCGCTTTTGGCAAAGTTTTGTCTTTCTCTTGAGCCGAAGCTGCAAAAGAAAGTGTTAGTAATATATATAAAATATAATTTTTCATTATTCTTTTTCGTTAAATAAATTCAACTTTTGAACCCATTTTGTCTTTCTTTCCAATAAGAAAACATCTAAAAGTAACAAGGCAAAAGCAAAACCTAAGAACCATTGAAATTGTGACTGAAAATCGGCCATTTGTGTCGATTCGAATTCGGTTTTTTGAATATTGTCGAGCGCATTTTTTACATAATCCAAAACTGCTTTTGTGTTATTTCCATCAACATATCCACCTTTTGTGGCTTTGGCAATGGTGGTTAATCCTTCTTTATTCAGTTTCGTAATTACCACTTCATTGTTGTTGTCTCTTTTAAAACTTTCGACAACACCATTGACTCTGAGTGGAATTGTGCTTCCTTTTTCGGTTCCAACACCAATGGTAATGATTTTCATTCCTAGTTTATTGGCTTCCTCGGCAGCATCTTCAGCTCCTTCTGAATGGTCTTCACCATCCGAAATCATAATCAATAATTTGCTTGTTTTACTTTTTTCGTCGAAATAGGTCGCCGACAATTTTATGGCTTCATCAAGCGATGTTCCTTGCGAAGAAACAATGTCGGTATTCATACTTTGAAGAAACATTTTTGCCACACTATAATCGGTTGTGATGGGCAAAACAGGAAAGGAACTTCCGGCATAAGCCACAATTCCTATTCGGTCATTTCCTAATTGATTGATGATTTGCGAAACAATTTGTTTGCTTTTTTCCAATCGGCTTGGTGCTACGTCTTCGGCAAGCATACTTTTGGACATATCCATTGCAAAAACGATATCTATTCCTTCTCGTTTTACGGTTTCCATTTTGGTTCCAATCTTTGGATTCACCAATCCTAAAATCAGTCCAACTAGTGCCAAAAGCAATACTACCAGTTTTAAAATAGGCTTGAAAACAGATTTCTCCGGACTCAGTTTTTTAACTAAATCCAAATCACCAAATTCACGCTGTTTTTTTCTTTTCCAATATTGATTGTATAGAAAAAGTAGCACCAAAATGGGTACAATAAAAAGAAGGTATAAATATTTTGATTCGTCTAATTCCATTTTTGTTTAAATAAAACTCCTGTAAACCGTGTTTCGTAATCCTAATTCCAACAAAATTAAAAATCCTGCCAACCAAACAAAAGGTCGGTATTTTTCGTCATAATCATAGAATCTTAGTTCTTTGATTTCGGTAGTTTCCAGTTTGTTGATGGAAGCATAAATTTCGGCCAATTTGCTGTTGCTAGTCGCTCTAAAATACTTTCCTTCTGTTTTTCTGGCTATATTTCTCATTAACTGTTCGTCAATTTCTACTTTCATCATTTGGAATAAAATTTGTCCGTTTGGTGAAAGTGCATAAGGTGATTCTGCCATTCCATTGGTTCCAACCCCAATTGTGTACACTTTTATTCCGTATTGTTTGGCAATATCCGCAGCCGTTTCAGGTTCTATGAAACCCGCATTATTTACACCATCGGTCAATAAAATAATAACTTTGCTTTTGGCTTTACTATCCTTTAATCGGTTTACGGCTGTTGCCAATCCCATTCCAATTCCTGTTCCGTCTTGTAAAACTTGGTCGTATTTTATGCTTTTTATAGCTTCTAAAACAACCGCTTTATCACTGGTTACGGGCGTTTTTGTATAGGCTTCGGAAGCATAAACTACAAGTCCTATTCGGTCATTTGGTCTTTCTCCGACAAAATCGGCAGCCACATCTTTAAGTGCTTCCATTCTGTTTGGTCTCAAATCTTTGGCAAGCATACTTCCCGAAACGTCCATTGCCAAAACAATATCAATTCCTCTTGTGGTCTTGGTTTGATTGCTAATATCTACTGTTCTCGGTCTTGCCATGGCAATAATCAAGGAACTTAAAGCTAATATTCGCAACACGTACAAAAGCGGTTTTAATCTTGTTGCCAAAGTATTCGAACCTTTGAATCCTTGTGTCGAACTCATCTTTAATGTTGCCGATTGTTCGTTTCTTTTCCAATAAATCCAAGCAATAGTGATTGGAATCAAAAGAAACAACCAAAAAAATTCTGGGTTCAAAAAAGTTAATTTTCCCATTATTGTTTTGTGTTTTGAAGTTCGACAGAGCTCAAAATCCGTTCTGAAATTTGATTTGCATATTCATCGCCTTCTTTGTGAACGATAATTATTTGCTGTAATCCGCCTTCCTGACTAAAGATTAAAACTTCATAATATAATTTTGTACTACTTTGACTATTACCATCAATTTGCGAAAAAGTTCCGAATCCTTTGATGCCCTTAATACCTTCTTTGGTTTCAAAATCTTCTTTTTTCACAATCATATTTTGTGCGCCTTGAGCTTCCATAGATTGCAAAGCTCCATCCAATGATTTCTCCAAATCGATTTGCGTTTGCTGTTTGAAATGCAAGGTAGAAACCATAATGTAAAAATTGTCAATCAGGCTTCCGTAGGCAAAAGATTGCATTTCCTTAATCAGAGCCATTCCTTCTTTTGGCAATGATTTTGTCAAATCAACCCTTTTAAGCACTTTTGGGGTTTCGATTCTTACAATCGGATTTCCGTATTCGCTTTTTATCCATTCGCCTTCCAACAATTCTTTGGATGGATGACCAATAATATTATCTTTCACATAATCGAAGCCTTTAGTTGCGATAAAATAGGTCATTGTTATAAAAAGCAACATCAGTACAGAAACTACTGTAATGACTATACGTTTCTGTCTTTGCTTTTTTAACTCGCGCTTCAATTGTTCCTGACGCTGCATTTCGTTTAGCAACATTTCGTCATTGTTTTCGACAACTACTGGAATGGCTTTATCCAAAGTAACAATAGCTCTTTCAATTTTTTTGCGGTCTTCAGTAATTTCGAAATCCATTGGTTTAGATTTGGCGAATTTCACTAAATCGGCTTGTTTCAGCACTACAAACAAATTGTCTATAGTTTCTTGCGAAAGCTTCATTTTTTTCTTTTTTGAAGCCGTTTTTAAGCCTTCTATCAATTCTGAAGTGGTGCTTTCCATTGCGGGAATTTCGATAGCTTCTTCGATATAATTTCTAACAATGTCGGTCAATTGACTGTAATATTCTTTGACTTCCCCTTGTTGCCAAAGTTCTTTTTTCTCCAAATTATTCAGCAAACTAGTCGCTTTTTCTATAGGAGTTTTATAAATTTCTTCTTCTATTTTCTGTTTTTGACGCTTTTTAATGTACCAATAAATAAAGGCTCCAATACCCGCAATCACTAATAAAATCAAAAGGTATTTCCACCAATCGCCAATTCCTTCATTGGCTGGAACAATATCTTTGATATCGTACATTTTTTGTTTCAAGGTATCCACTTGGACATTGGCCACCTCAACTCGGATTGAATCCGACAAATATTCTTTTTTGTTAATCAAAATCTTGACACTCGGAATCATATATCTTCCCGAATCAAATTGAGTTAAACCATATTTTTTAACCAATTCATATCGGTCATCTTTCCTGATGGTGTCAATGGGATAGGACTGAATTACTTCAAGAGCACCAAAATTCTTTGCATTCGGAAAAACCACTTTCGATAAGGTATCGACATTGGTTTTCAACGTTAGTTTGAACTCGGCTCCGATTTTATTTTTGGTAGTATCAATACTGGTTATCACTTGTTTTTGTTGCGCAAAAACAGCGGTGGTAAACAGAAAGTATAATAGTATTTTTTTCATTCTTGTTTGGGGAACTTTTGATTTTTGATTCAATCTAAAATTCTTATCTCGATTTAAAATAGCCTAATAATTTGGTTACATAACTTTCGTCAACTCTTGTGTTTACAACTCCTGCACCCGATTTGCTGAACGTTTCCTTGAAATATTTCAGCTTTTCTTGATAGTACTTTTCATAATTGATTCGGACCAATTTTGAACCTGTATTAATCAATTGGATTTCGCCAGTTTCAGCATCCAACATAGAAACCATTCCTAGGTTTGGCATTTTTTCTTCTCGAATATCATACACTCTGATGCCTGTAATATCGTGTTTCTTGGAAGCAATTTTCAATGTATGCTCGTAATCTTCTGAAATAAAATCGGAAATAACGAATACAATAGCTTTCTTTTTTTGAGTACTCGACAAGAATTTTAAAGCTTGAGCAATATCAGTTTTGTGGCTTTTAGGTTCGAATTCGATTAATTCTCGAATAATCCTCAAAACGTGCGAACGCCCTTTTTTGGGTGGAATGTACAACTCGATTTGGTCCGAAAACAAAATCAAACCAATCTTGTCATTGTTATTTGTTGCGGAAAACGCCATTGTAGCGGCAATTTCAGTAACAATATCTTTCTTGAATTGATTTTTGGAACCAAAACTTTCGGAACCTGAAATATCCACCATAAGCATCATTGTCAATTCGCGTTCTTCCTCGAAAACTTTGACGTGAGCCTCATTGTAACGGGCTGTCACGTTCCAATCGATAGCACGAATATCATCTCCATATTGGTACGGACGTACTTCGCTAAAAGTCATTCCGCGACCTTTGAACGAGGTGTGGTATTCTCCCGAAAAGATATGATCGCTCAATCTTCGGGTTTTGATTTCTATTTTTCGTACTTTTTTTAAGAGGTCTTTTGTTTCCATTGCTTCAGATTGCAGGTTTCAGATTGCAGAACGCAGATTTCAGATTGATGCAATTTCTGCCATCTGAAATCTGTTATCTGATTTACGGTACTTCAATCTCGTTTACGATTTTGTTGATGATGTCAACAGAGGTGATATTTTCGGCTTCGGCTTCATACGTAATTCCAATTCTGTGACGCAATACATCGTGAACCACGGCGCGAACATCTTCTGGAATTACATACCCACGACGTTTGATAAAAGCGTAACATTTTGCAGCATTCGCCAAATTGATACTTCCACGTGGCGAAGATCCAAAACTGATTAATGGTTTCAAATCGGCCAATTTGTATTTTTCAGGATAACGGGTGGCAAATATAATATCAAGAATGTATTTTTCGATTTTTTCGTCCATATACACTTCGCGAACTACTTCTTGCGCACGCAAAATTTGCTCTACCGAAACTACTGCATTCACTTTTTCGTAGCTTCCTTTTAGGTTTTGACGCACCACCATTCTCTCGTCTTCCATTTTTGGATAATCGATCACGGTTTTCAACATAAAACGATCGACTTGTGCTTCGGGTAACGGATAAGTTCCTTCTTGTTCTATTGGATTTTGTGTGGCTAAAACCAAGAAAGGTTTGTCTAATTTGAAAGTCGTATCGCCAATAGTCACTTGTTTTTCTTGCATGGCTTCTAACAATGCCGATTGCACTTTGGCTGGCGCACGATTGATCTCATCGGCGAGAACGAAATTGGCAAAAATAGGCCCTTTTTTTATGGAAAACTCGTTGGATTTGATGTTGTAAATCATGGTTCCCACAACATCGGCAGGCAATAAATCGGGTGTAAACTGAATTCGGCTAAACGACCCTTGAACGGCTTGCGCCAAAGTGTTAATCGCTAATGTTTTGGCCAATCCGGGAACACCTTCAAGTAAAATATGTCCTTGCCCTAAAAGTCCGATTAATAATCGCTCGATCATATGTTTTTGACCTACGATTACTTTATTCATTTCCATGGTAAGTAAATCGATGAAGGCACTTTCTCTTTCTATTTTTTCATTGGTTGCTCTAATGTCCAAAGTCGTTGTATTTTCTTCCATTTTCGTATTTTAATTGCAATAATTTGTGTTCATTATTTTTGACGGTGCAAATTGAATTTTTTTTTAGAAGTACGATGTTAAAAAATGGTTAAAACTTCTGACAACTCCCGAATTTTAAGGATGTTTTGTGATAGTATTTTCATAATTTTAAAGTTTTAAAAAAAATTGCTCCAAAATTGAGAATTCACTACTATTTTTATAGCTTTTAAGTCTTGATGAAAACATCATTTATGAACAATTTTTTAAAACCCTTTTTGGAGAAAACCCTCAGAAAAAAAGCATTTATCTATAATTTCCAAATAAAATAAAAATCATGAAAAAAATAGCCCTAGTAACTGGAGCAACAAGCGGAATTGGCAGAGCAACAGCAAGAATATTGGCCAAAAATAATTATAAAATTATTCTCTGTGGCCGAAGAGAAGAACGATTGGACGAGCTAAAAAAAGAACTTTCTGAATTTACAGAAATCCATACTTTATGTTTTGATGTTCGGGATAAAAAAGCGGTTTTCGAAAGTATTAATTCTTTGCCTTCTGACTTTTCAAAAATTGATGTTTTGATAAATAATGCCGGAAATGCACACGGTTTAAGTCCAATACAAGATGGTGATTTAGACGATTGGGACGCGATGATTGACATTAATGTAAAAGGGCTTTTGTATGTTTCGAAAGCTATAATTCCGCAAATGATGGAGCAAAAATCAGGTCATATTATCAACATTGGTTCCATTGCCGGAAAAGAAGTGTATCCGAACGGAAATGTGTATTGCGCTTCAAAATTTGCTGTTGATGCTTTGAATAAAAGTATGCGTATGGACTTGAATCCTTATGGGATTCGGGTGGGAGCCATTCATCCCGGAATGGTCGAAACCGAGTTTAGCGAAGTGCGTTTCAAGGGTGATTCAGACAAAGCTGCTGCTACTTACAAAGGCTTAAAACCCTTGATAGCAGAGGATATTGCTGATATTATTCATTTTGTAGTTTCGAGACCTTATCACGTAAATATTGCCGATTTGATTGTGTTGCCAACTGCTCAAGCATCTGCAACAATTGTGAATCGGTCTTTGTAGATTTAAATCCTCACCCCAACCCTCTTCAAAGGAGAGGGAGCCGAAACTAGATTACGCCACCATAATTTGTTTTCATAAAAAAAGGTTTCTAACTTTTGACAGTTGGAAACCTTTTTATTAAAATGTGTTTTTTTGATACTTAAATTATCTTTTCTACAGCATAATACTGCCCAAATCTTTAACTGCTCCATTAACGACAATTACATCTGGAATCGTTTTTAATACCAATCCAGAGGTGCTATCAGGAGTTAAAGTCACAATATAAGTTCCGGGTGGAACACCATTCAATTGAAAGACTCCTTCTGCATTTGCATAAGTCGTAATCGTTTCGGTTCCTACAACTACAGATACCAAAACTTGTTTTGCAACTGTTATATTGGCAATAGTCCCTTTAATGACTCCCGAAGTTGCAGCTGTTGTAACTCTCATAACTGGATGCAAGTTGTAGTTGCCAGAATTTCCTGCTTTAACAACAGAATGATCCACGTCAAAATCTATCAAGAAATCATAAGATACGCCACCAAGCAAGGTTTGATTCACTTTTAGTTTCAACCCTGATTGTTGGGCACTTGGAGTACTCAAAGGCTTAATCGTGCCGTCTTTTAGCATTACTGTGTTCTTGTCTCCAAGCAACAATCGAACTTGACCCAAATAAGCTGATGGAATCAAAGTATCTGACAACATCAGGCTAACTCCTCCTGTTAAATCCAATAAGTTGTAAATTTTGCCTCCGCTTGGAGTGTTGCCAATACTTACCCATCCTTGATCGTCCGTGTTTGTAGAGTTTTTTATCATAATATCTCTCACGTCGATGTTTACCTCTTTGTAATCACCTGGAGCATCGACAAGTCTTACCTTTATTGCCGAAGTTTGTGAAGAATCATCGGCGTCACTTTCGCATCCTACTAAATAAAGGCTCACGAATGTTATCTAAAGAAAACTTAACACATAAAATTTAATATTTTTCATAATTTTGGGGGGATTTAAAATTAATATTAGTAAAGTTATTGATTTAAGAACGCATCAAAAAATAAAATAGTATCTTTTCAAGATGATCATACTCAACTTTAACACATGATTAATAAAAGACTTTTGGTTAAAAATTTGTTGGCTCACAATGATGAGAGCAGTTTTTATGACAAAAAACGCCAATTGAATTTGCATTCGCGTGAAGGAAAAGCCAAGTTTTTGAAACACATTTGCGCTTTATCCAATTCGAATCCTGCCAATAATTCCTATATAGTTGTGGGTGTTGAAGATCATGATAACGAAATTGTTGGCGACGATTTTTTTGACGACAGTCGGATTCAGAATTTGGTGAATGCCTATCTCGAAAATCCTCCTAAAATTCAGTATGAAAATGTGCCTTTCCCCAATTTGCCTAAAGATAAAGTCGTGGGATTGGTTACGATAAAAGCCAAAAGTAAAATTTCGCATTTCAAAAAAGGGATTCATACGATTCCTGCTAATAGTGTTTTTATTCGCAGAGGAAGTAATACTGTTCCTGTTGAAGAAGAAGTCGAGAAAAATTATCAAAACACAGAAACCGTCATTGGGATTGAAAATAATTCCAGAAACAGCATTGGTTACACTTTGGATGGTGTGATTGATTTTATGAATTTTCGCCACAAAGATATGGCGCCAAAATACAAGGTTTTCAAGGAATTATTTGTCATTTGCTGGGCTGGTGTTCCCAAAAAATCCAGAGACAAAACCTTTCTTTCCCGGGTTGACATTGAACTGATTAATGAGCAAATCAAGCTGTTTTATTCGGCTCAGGATGTGGTAACGATAACTTTTGATGAGGATACTTTCACGATTATCGAATATGTTCCTTTGGGTTTGAATGACAAAACAAGTTTTTATCCATTGGAAAAACAGACCATTCATTTTCACGATAATGGGTATTATAAAATTGATCATGAAATTCTATTTCAACCTCCAGAATTCAACCGAAAAATGTTGTTTCATATTTATAATTCGAACATTTCTTTGTTGAACAAACTCCAAAAAGGGCTTTCGTTAACCGAGCGAGAACATAAAGATTTAGAGAATTTACCCTCGACATTTATGATTTGTTACCTCAACGGATTTGAAGATGCCAAGCAAAAATTGATTGACGCCAAACCGCTTTTGAAACCTTTCACTTCTGTATATTTGTCGTTTAAAGAAGCGTTGCGGATTTTGAGGAAAATGAAGTATGATGTGCAGTAGAAAGTTTAGATTCAAAACTTAGCTATATTCTTTTTGATGATTTGTAATAATTTATTATATATTTGAAATACAATAAAGCGAAACAAAACTTCGCCAATTTTACGATATTTAGTTATGTAACAAGGATTTGTTTTGTGTATATATAGCGAATTGACGTTAACTTTAATAGGAAACTAAAAATAATGAAAAAAATATTTACTATATTTTTAATTCTATCGTTGTTTTTAAATTGTTCAAATTTAAAACAAGTCAAAAACCCGTGTATTAATAATATTTTATATTTTGAAGGATATCCAAAAAGCCCGGTACCTCCAGCAATTAGTATTGAAGTTATAGATTTTAAAAAAATAATTAGCGAAAAAATAAAAACGGAAATACTAAAATCAATTATTATTTCATCTAACGAAAACGAAAATAAAATTGTAATTCCCTTTAAACAAGAAATTGGGTTTACAGTTCAATTTTTAAAAAAGGATAAAATTAAACTGACAGCGATAACCTATGAATTTTGGGACACAATTAAAAATCCTAAAAAAATTGAAATTGAAGAAAAACTAAGTAACAGTAATATAGATTTTGTCTTCGGAAATGAAACTTTAAGAATTCAAAAATGCAAATAAATAGAATGAGCCCACTCATTGAAGTTCCTTAAAAAAACTAGATTGGCAGCAATGGAAAAACAGGAAATAATGTCAAAAATTAAAAAACCTATTGTTTTCTACTATTTTTGCACCATTATAAATTGATTCAACATCAAATGAGAACACTAGTTATAGGCGACATTCACGGTGGTTTGCGTGCTTTGCACCAAATTATGGAAAGAGCCAATGTTACCCCAAAAGACACCTTGATTTTTCTGGGTGATTATGTTGATGGTTGGAGCCAATCGCCCCAAGTTATTGATTATTTGATGGAATTGAAAACGACTCACAATTGCATTTTTATTCTTGGCAACCACGACCAATTATTATTGAAATGGCTAGACGAAAGCATTGATAACCCAATGTGGTACAAGCACGGCGGCGAATCGACTGTTTTGGCCTATGAAAAAACGAATAAAAAAACCATCCAAAAACACATTGAATTCCTAAAATCATTAGAGAATTATTATCTCGACGAGCAGAATCGTTTGTTTGTTCACGCGGGTTTTACCAATATGAATGGTGTGGCGTATGAGTTTTTTCCGGAACTCTTTTATTGGGACAGAACGCTCTGGGAAACCGCATTGGCTTTGGACAAAAAGATGAAAAAGAGTGATTTGCTGTATCCGAAACGATTCACATTATACGATGAAATCTTCATTGGTCACACGCCAGTTTCCAGAATTGGAAAAACTACACCCGTGAAAATGGTCAACATTTGGAATGTGGATACCGGTGCAGCTTTTAAAGGCCCACTAACGATAATGGATGTAGATACAAAAGAGTTCTGGCAAAGCGAACCTTTGCCCAATTTATATCCAAATGAAAAAGGAAGAAATTAAAAACCCTATATTTGCCAAAAAAAATTAAACAATGAAAAAAATTTTTACAATCGTATTATTAGGTGCAATCTGTATGGTAAATGCACAAGCTTTTAAAGGAAAAGGAGATACAAAACTCAACATCGGTATGACCTTACAAGATGGAGGTTCTGGAATTTTAGCCATAGCCGATTTTGGACTGGGCGAAAACTTTTCGATTGGTGTTCTTACTTCCTATTTATTGGGCGGAAGCAATATTAATGAGGTTAATGCTGAATATCGTTTCGATGCTAAAGCCAGATTTAATGCCAATTTGGGAAGTGTTATGAATGTTTCTCCAAAATTTGACGTGTATCCTGGTTTGAATTTAGGTTTGAAAAACTTTGGTGGACATCTTGGCGCAAGGTATTTCTTCTCGGATGGATTTGGAATTTTTACTGAATTTTCTGTGCCGTTTGCGAAGTATGATGCGGATGCAATTTCAAAATACAACAATGGCTCATCGTTTAATATTGGAGCTTCGTTCAATTTAGACTAGTCAAGTTTACAATAAATAAAAAAGCGGCTCGATGAAAATGGTGCCGCTTTTTTTAGTTTTTAATTCTGTTTTTGTCAGTTCAATTCATAGAAGTTTAGCTAATTCCTAATTTTTGATACCGCTACTGCAACATCTGTTTCCGGCATTTTGCATGCTTTGTTTACGCACACATAAATGTAAGTTTCATTTTCCATAAAACGATTTTCCAGAATAGGCAAACTGCTTTCCTTTGTAGCACCTGCAATGAGAATGTTGGGTAAATAGTAACTTTGGAGTTCGCTTGTTTTTGATAGTCCGTCTTTTCCGGAAATGGCAACTTCAAAATAATTATTGGAGTAATTCAGCATTAAATTCAGCCAATTGTAATATTCCGCTGGAGATTGAAGCGCATCGCCTTTTAGATTATTCAACATTTTTTCGGCTGTTTTAGAATAATTAGGATTGGAATAATAATGCCCCAAAAGAAATAAATTATGAGCAAGAATCGAATTGGAACTTGGAATTACATTGTCCTTGATTTCCATTTTTCGAGCGATTAGACTATTAGAAGCATTGGAAGTAAAATAAAACAGATTTGATTTTTTATCCAGAAAATGCGTCATTGCATAGTCTGCCAGCTGTTTTGATTTCGCAAGCCATTTTTCGTCCAAAGTGATTTGATATACCGCTATAAAAGCATCAATAACGGTAGCATAATCTTCGGAAAAACCAACAATACTACTTTTGCCATTTTTATAACTATGATTTAAACTTCCATCTTTTTGAATTTGATTATCCACAATAAAATTGGCATTTTTTAAAGCGATTTCTTTATAATGGGGATTTTTCAAAGCTCGGTAAGCACTGGTGTAGCCTTTAATCATTAAGGCATTCCAAGAAGTAAGAGTTTTGTCATCTAAATGTGGACGCGGTCTTTTACTTCTAGCTGTTAAAAGTATTTGTTTCCAGTTTTTTGTTTTTTTGTCAAATTCAATTAAAGTCAATTTGTTTTTCAGGGCAAATTCCTTGTCTGACTGAGTTTTGTATAAAACGTAGTTTTGATTTTCCCATAATCCGTTTGCATTAACATTATAATACTCCTGAAAAAGAGGATAATCCGATTTTAATAATGACTTTAATTCCTCTTTTTTCCATACATAATAAGCGCCTTCTTCCAATTTAGCTGCTTTGTTTTTACTGTCGGCATCTAATGAAGAATAAAAAGCTCCGTTTGTTGCCATTAGTTCCCGTTCGACAAAATTTAAGGTCTCCTGAACCGTTTTTTTATACAATTCGTTTTTTGTTGCTAAATAAGCATCCGAATATAAGCTCACTAATTGTGCATTATCATACAGCATTTTTTCAAAGTGAGGAATATGCCATTTTGAATCTACAGAATATCTGGAAAAACCGCCACCAATAGGGTCGTAAATTCCACCATTAGCCATTTTTTCGAGGGTTGTTTCTACATATTTTTGAATCGATTTATCTTTGTTTTGAATGCTGTAACGAAACAGAAAATGTAAGGCACTTGGCATAGGAAATTTGGTGTCGCCGATGAGTCCACCATCTTTAAAATCCAACTGTTCTTGCCAAGTTTTCATAGCATTGGTAATCTCTGAACTCTTAAAAACAGCTTCATTCGAATTGACCGTAATTAATTCGGATTTTTGAATTCCTTCTACTAGTTTATCGGCATAATCCTTTGCCTTTTCGGGGTTGTTTTTGTATAATGCCGAAAGTTCTGTTAGTGCTTTTGTCCACTCTTCTTTTGTAAAATAAGTACCCCCAAAAATAGGACGACCATCAGGCAGCGCAATACAATTTAGTGGCCAACCACCTTTTCCTGTCATCAATTGCACCGCATTCATATAAATTTGGTCGATGTCTGGTCGCTCTTCTCTATCTACTTTTATGCTAATGAAATTATCATTCATTAATTTGGCCACAGCCTCATCTTCGAAACTTTCTTTTTCCATAACGTGACACCAATGGCAAGCAGAATACCCTACTGAAATAATTATCAATTTGTTTTCGGCTTTGGCTTTATCTAATGCTTCTTGGTTCCAAGCTTTCCAATCAACCGGATTGTGGGCATGCTGCAAAAGATACGGACTGGTTTCGTTTATTAAATCATTGGTGTGTTTATAGTTTTCCTCCTTAGTTTGTTTGCTGTTACAACTAAAAAAAATATAAAGTATAAAGTATAAAAAGTGAATCTTACGCATATAAAAGGGATGGAAATTAATTGACTTAGCGGGTTTAAATAAGGAACTTAAAAAAAGATTTTTTTTGATTTAAAAAGGGGATTTCTTTATTCGATGAGCTAAAATAGCAATTTAAATTCAATAGAATTAAATGAATTATATATTATGCTACAAATATATTAGGATATGCTTCAAAATTTATGTTTTTCTTGTTTTCAGCCTTAGAATTTGGATTTGAAATAGTTACTGGATTTGGTTATTCAAATTAAAAAAGCCGAAAATAATTAAATGCATTAATTTCAAAAAATAGCCATAAAAATTAAAAAACACTCCGAATTCTGTTCGAAAAAAACGATTACGCATCATTTGTTTTATTTATGGCTTCAAAAGTGACGATTTTATCAAAACTTTCAAACTATTTTTACGATTCCCTTTTTATGAAACGTTAAAAATTTTTATTATTAATTAGTAA
>DAORUG010000043.1:4192-21595 GCA_035433125.1 Flavobacterium sp. | reverse complement strand
AATTTTTAGATACAATTGTCAATTATAACAACAAGAAATGCGCTGGAAAAAATAAATATTTTGTTTACAAATATAAATTAAATAGTTTTTTTAGGAATTACAATTGTTAATTTAAAGATGTTTACTTTTGTAAAACAAAAATACAGCTATGAATTTAGAACAATTATACCGTCAATATAAAGAGACATCAATTGAAGGTCGATACATTATTTTAGAAGATATTTATCCAATTTTAGAAAAATTAAACACAAATAAGCAATTAGAAATTATTGGAAAATCGGCACTAGATATTCCTATTTATAAGTTTCAAATTGGAACCGGAAAGATTAAAATTTTGCTTTGGTCACAAATGCATGGAAACGAGAGTACTACCACAAAAGCATTAATTGATTTTTTGAATTTCTTAAATGGAGGATCATTATTGGCCAAAAAGTTTCTGAAAACTTTTACTTTTTGTAGCATTCCGATGTTAAATCCTGATGGAGCAAAATTATATACTCGCGAAAACGCCAATAAAGTCGATTTAAATCGAGATTCAAAAGAGTTGTCTCAACCAGAAAGTAGAGTTTTAAGAGAAGCTTTCGAAAACTTCGAGCCCAATTTTTGTTTTAATCTTCATGATCAGCGCACTATTTTTGGCGTGGGGACAACTGGCAAACCTGCAACATTGTCTTTTTTGGCTCCAGCATATAATGATGCCAGAGAAATCAACGAAACGAGATTAAAAGCAATCAATCTAATTGTTGGTATAAACGATGTTTTGCAAAACCTCATTCCGGGTCAAGTTGGGCGATTCGACGATTCATTTAATATAAATTGTATTGGCGATACTTTTCAATATTTGGGTGTTCCAACAGTGTTATTTGAGGCAGGACATTTTCCGAATGATTATTTGAGGGAAGAAACTCGAAAATATGTATTTGTGTCTTTGATATCGAGTTTTAATATACTTAGCGAAAACGATTTAGTTAACAATGAATTTGACAAATATTTGAGTATTCCTCAAAATAAAGTAGTTTTTTATGATTTTTTATATAAAAATATCAAAATAAATTATGATGGTATCGAAATAATCACGAATTTTGCTGCACAATACAAAGAAGAATTAATTAACGATCAGATTTGTTTTAATGCTTATATTGTTCATATAAGTGAATTGGATAATTATTTTGGACATTTTGAATTTGATGCGAAAGGCGCACTTTATCAAGATTCTAGCGATAATTTTCCAAAACTAAATCAAAAAGCTAACTTTTATTTAGATAATAATATAAGGTTTGTTAATGGGTCAATAGATGTTTAAAGTTTGTAATTGTAGTTATAAATATTAAATTATTGAATTATGAGTAAGTTTCGTTTAGATGAAGTAGACCATCAAATTTTGGATATGTTGATTGACAACACCAGAATTCCTTTTACAGATATTGCAAAAAAATTACTGATTTCTGCTGGAACAGTTCACGTTCGAGTTAAGAAGATGGAAGATGCTGAAATAATAATGGGTTCTTCATTGGTATTAGATTATGATAAGTTAGGATATTCTTTTATAGCTTATGTTGGGGTTTTTCTTAATAATACCTCACAAACTAAATTCGTTTTACAACGTATTAACGAAATTCCTTTCGTTACCGTAGCGTCTGTAACAACTGGAAAATTTAATATTTTCTGTAAAATTAGAGCAAAAGACACAAAACATGCCAAGGATGTAATCTTTATGATTGATGATATTGATGGCGTTTACAGAACAGAAACAATGATTTCATTGGAAGAAAGCATTAATGATAAAAAACGTTTAATGCATACTATATTTAAAGATATATAATTCATTTGACTGCTATTAAATAATATAACCTCAAGTGAATTCTTGGGGTTTATTTTTTTAAACTATTTACACCACTACAACTAATTAACCAATTATGTATACGCACCCTAAAATTGAACGATTTAACGAAGAAGTTCTTTCTAAATATCACATCTACAATAGTGTTTTCATAACACTCCCGTTTGACTCTATAGACAATACTGGCGCATTGCTTCCATTATTCACAGATGGTTGTGAAAACGGATTCAAGAAACAAGAAACACCTAAAGAAATTTTAGATTTATTTGCTCAAAAATACCTTAGTGGTGCTTCAGAAAGTGAAAAAATTGATTTAATGTTTCGTTTTATTCAGTACATAGAACGTCAAATTGTACTATTTGATGCTGTTGAAGATGCTGCGTTTCCAGTAGTGAATAATATGGAAGGAAGAGGGTCTTTGAGAGATATTAAAGAAAAAGCATCAGCCAAAGAAAAAGAAACTGAGTTAATTTCATTTTTAGAAAACTTCAATGTAAGAACGGTTTTAACAGCTCACCCAACTCAATTTTATCCTGGCGCCGTTTTGGGAATTATCAACGATTTAACCGAAGCTATTCGTAAAAACAACTTACTCGAAATCAAGCAATTGTTAGCGCAATTGGGGAAAACACCATTCATACAAGCCGAAAAACCAAACCCTTTTGATGAAGCGGTAAGTTTGATATGGTATCTCGAAAATGTGTTTTACGAAACTGCTGGCGAAATTGTACATTACCTTCAGAAAAATATTTTGCACGGAAGTTCAATCCAAAATCAAATAATAAAACTTGGTTTTTGGCCTGGAGGCGATCGTGACGGAAATCCTTTTGTGACTACAGAAATTACACTCAAAGTAGCCGATAGATTGAGAACTTCTATCTTGAAATGTTACTATCGCGAAATGAGAAATTTAAAACGAAAGCTGACTTTTTCTGAAGTAGATGTGCTCGTGGCTGAACTTGAAAACAAATTGTATCGTTCCGTTTTTTATTCTAAAGGAGAAATTTACATCACTTTAGAGGAATTTATTTCGCAATTAAACAAAATTAGAACTATACTTATCGAGCGAAATCAATCCTTATATTTAGATGAATTAGAAGCACTTCTTATCAAAGTAAAATTATTTGGATTCCATTTTGCATCTCTTGATATTCGTCAAAATAGTAAAATACATGATGCTGTTTTCAAGGATGTTGTACGGTATTATTTAAATTCAAACTCTGAAGTTTTTCCAAAGAATTATTTTGAATTAAATGAAAATGAAAAAATAGAAGTATTGTCAACTATCAAAGGTAATTTGGATCCGAATGTGTTTGAAAATGAAATCACAAAATCGACCATTGAGTCTATGCAGGCAATAAGACAAATTCAACAAAATAATGGTGAATTTGGTGCTAATCGTTATATCATTAGTAATAATGAAAGCGCATTGAATGTTATGGAAACATTTGCCCTTTTCAAATTAAACAATTGGGAGAATCCTACTGTAGATATAATTCCTTTGTTCGAATCAGTTGACGATTTGCAAAATGCTTATGTAATTATGGAAAAGTTGTACACTAATCCTATATATATGGCGCATTTAGCATCTAGAAATAACAAACAAACCATAATGCTTGGTTTTTCTGACGGTACAAAAGATGGCGGTTATTTGATGGCGAATTGGAGTATTTATAAAGCCAAAGAAGAATTGACAGCTATGTCAAGAAAATACGGAATTAAAGCACTGTTCTTTGATGGCCGTGGCGGTCCGCCTGCTCGTGGAGGAGGAAAAACGCATAAATTTTACGCTTCTCTTGGGCCAAAAATTGAAAATAATGAAATTCAGATTACAGTTCAAGGGCAAACAATTAGTTCAAATTTTGGAACTTTAGATTCTTGTCGCTACAATTTAGAGAATTTATTGAGTGCAGGAGCAACAAATCAAGTTTTCAACAAACAAAAAAATATTTTATCGGATAACGAAAAAGAAATTTTAGACCAATTAGCTGAGTTGGGTTACGAAAAATATTTGAGTTTCAAGAATCATCCAAAATTTATTCCTTATTTGGAACAAATGAGTACGTTGAAGTATTATGCTAAAACCAATATTGGAAGTCGTCCGTCTAAAAGAAGTAAATCAGAAAATCTAGATTTTGCCGATTTAAGAGCCATCCCATTTGTGGGTTCTTGGAGTCAATTAAAGCAAAATGTTCCCGGATTTTTCGGAGTAGGTTCTGCATTAAAACATTTTGAAGATACTAACAATTGGGATAAAGTTCAGAATTTATACAATGATTCCTTATTTTTTAGAACCTTGCTAGAAAACAGTATGATGTCATTGGCAAAATCATTTTTCCCTTTGACTTCTTACATGAAAAAAGACCCAGTGTTTGGCTCTTTTTGGCAAATTATATACGATGAATTTTTAGAAACTAAACGTTTATTATTAAAAATTGCTGGTCACAAAGAATTAATGGAAAACTATCCTGATGGAAAAGCTTCGATTGATATAAGAGAGCGTATTGTGTTGCCTTTGTTGACAATACAACAATATGCTTTATTGAGAATTAATGAATTGAGCAAAGAGCAAAACCCAGATTTAGATTTGATTCAAACTTATGAAAAAATTGTAACTCGTTCTCTTTTTGGAAATACAAATGCTAGTAGAAATTCGGCTTAATTAATAATTTAAAATTTAAAAGTGGTCTTATGAACTCCAATCAATTACCCGTAAATGAATATTCTGAATTTGTTGCAACTTATATTAAAGCGATTGAAAATGCAGAATTATTGGAAGAATTAGAAATTAGCTTGCACGATTTTATCAAATTTGTTCAGAATATTCCAATGGACAAATTTGATTATCGCTACGCCGAAGGCAAATGGACAATCAAAGATATTATCCAGCATATTATTGATGCCGAACGTATTTTTGGGTATCGAGCTTTGCTAATTTCAAGAAATGACAAAACACCATTATCAGGATTTGAAGAAAATGAATATGTAGAAAATACGAATGCTAATGGGAGAAGTATTCAAGAATTATTAACGGAGTTTTCGGCTGTGAGACATTCTAATTTATTACTTTTCAAAAGTTTCTCGGATGAACAATTAACAAGATTAGGAATTGCATCTAATCACACTATTTCGGTGCGTGCCCTAGGGTTTTTGATGATAGGACATCAAAAACACCATCAAAGAGTTTTTCAAGAACGGTATTTGTAAAATAATAAGCCCGAATTATTCAAATTGTTTAATTCGGGTTTTGTTTTATTTCAATCCAGTTTTTTTTAATCTAGAATTTATCGCTCCTTGATTTCTACCTAGTAACAAGGCGATTTCGTTTGGCTTTTTTCCTTCATTGAATAATTTTTCTAATTTTAAATCTTCCGACACGTCCCATTTTTTATAAGCTTCGGAATGTTGTAATCTTATTTCATCAACAGAATAGGCTTTTGTATTACTTGTATTCTCTTTCTCAATCAAAGCCAAACCAATCCTGATTTTATCATAAGCTATTTGTTCCTTGAAATAATCAAAGTAGGGTTTCAAGGCATTTGGAGATTCTAATTTAATTTTGGCTTCCGCAATTTTTGAAATTTCTTCTTTCGAAATATATGAGCTGAAATCTATCGAATGTCCATCAGTATATAATTTGGCTAGATGTGATGTTATGGTGCTAATTCCTAAATTTCTTTTGACAGCAATTTCTTCAACCGATAAACCACTTTGATACATTTTTAAAGTTTCTTTGAAAGTGCTTCCTTCTTTTTTAGCTCGAACAGTTTTGCTTTTTTGAAATTCAA
Organism: Flavobacterium sp.; assembly: GCA_035433125.1. GTDB lineage: Bacteria > Bacteroidota > Bacteroidia > Flavobacteriales > Flavobacteriaceae > Flavobacterium. Next base: position 15,967 of record DAORUG010000043.1, on the reverse strand, counting down.
TAATTGCTTTAATAAACGCATCTCCATATTTCTCCAATTTTGCTTTTCCAACTCCGTCAATTTTTAAGAATTCTTCATCGCTCATTGGCCTTTCGGCTTCGAGTTGTTTCAAAGTAGCATCGTTAAAAATAATGTAAGCAGGAACTCCTTCTTCCTTGGCAATTTCGGAGCGCAGTTTTCTAAGGGTTTCAAAAAGAGTATTGGCAGTGGTTTTATTACTTACTCGTTCTCTGGTTTCGGGTTTGTCTTTGCTTATTTTTTGAACCGTTGTCAATTGTACTTTTTCGCCTTCAAATAAAACTTTCTTGGCAAATGGTGTTAATTTTATTTTGTTTTGCTGATGAAAAGCAATTTCGCAATAGCCTAAATTTATCAGTTGAATAAGGTATTGGTTCCAATCACACCAAGAAATATCGGCACCAACGGCGTAGGTTTTTAAATTTTGATAGCCTTTGTCAAAAATGGAAGCATTTTTTGAACCTCTCAAAAAGTCAACAATTACGGGCAATGCTTCCGATTCTTGCAAACGAATTACGGCCGACAATGCTTTTTGGGCAATGATAGTTCCATCGAAGAAAGCGGGTGGATTTTTGCAAATGTCACAATTGCCACAGTTTTCGGTGACCAATTCTCCAAAATAGGAAAGCAAAATTTTTCGGCGACAGCTCAAGGCATCGGCATATTGCTTCATTCGTTCTAGTTTTGCGAGTTGCACATCGGCATTCAAACCTTCGGAAGCAAATTTTTGCAACTGAATCATATCACCATAACTTTCGAACAAAACGGTTTCCGATGGCAATCCATCTCGGCCAGCACGTCCAATTTCTTGGTAATAACCTTCAATATTTTTTGGCAAATTATAATGAATCACCCAACGAACATTGGATTTGTCGATTCCCATTCCGAAAGCAATAGTAGCGCAAACCACCTGACATTCGTCATTGATGAATTCATCTTGGGTTTTCGAGCGAAGTCTATTATCCAAACCTGCGTGATAGGCTTTGGCATTAATTCCAATTTTTTGTAATTTTTCGGCAAGTTCTTCCGTAGTTTTTCGGCTTAAGCAATAAACAATACCTGATTCGGTGGGCTTGTCTTTGATGAAATCGATGATTTGTTTTACTCGGTCTAAAGCTGGACGAACTTCAAGACTCAAATTTTTCCTGTCGAATGATGCAACGAATATTTTTGGGTTAGCTAAATTTAATTGGTCTGAAATATCAGTTCTTGTGGCTTTATCGGCAGTTGCGGTCAATGCCAAGATTGGAGTAGAAGGGAAGCGGTTTTTTAGATAACCCAAATTGGTGTAAGCCGGTCTAAAATCGTGACCCCAGGCCGAAATACAATGGGCTTCGTCAATAGCAATAAGACTCACAGTGATTTGACTGAAAGCATTTTCTAAATAAGATAAACTTTCTGGAGCCACATAAACTAATTTGACTTTGTTGTCTTTAAGATTTTGAATGTGAAATTCTTGTTCCTCACTAGATTGACTGCTATTGATAAAACAAGCATCAATTCCGTTGGCTTTTAAGCTATCAACCTGATCTTTCATCAAGGCAATAAGAGGAGAAATCACAATAGTTATACCGGGAAGGACTAAAGCGGGGAGTTGAAAACAAATGGATTTTCCCCCACCCGTTGGCATAATCGCCAAAGTATCTTGTCCGGTAAGGATGCAGTTGATAATATCTTCTTGATTGGGTCTGAATTTTTCGAACCCAAAATTTTCTTTGAGTTTGGCGTGTAAAATTTGTGTTGTCATTATGGCGTATATTATTTAGACATTAAAAATAATAAAAAAAGGAACTCGATTAAGAGTTCCTTATATAATTATAGTTGAAAAATTAATTATTCGTCATCATCTTCATCCTCCTCCTCAGAAGAATCGGCTTCATCATCATCGTCATCGTCATCGTCGCCATCCTCTTTATCTACGGGGTCTTTGTATTCATCTACATCGTCATCATCGTCATCGGCTACATCGTCGTCGTCCAGACTGATACCGTCTTCAATTGGTTCGATTTCTGCTGCGATTTCATCATCTTCATCATAATTTTCGATTCTGTCAGCAAGTTTAGTACTAATTTTTACTAAATAAATAGTATCTTCAGTACGAACTTCGACAGCTTCAATTAATTCGTTTTGAGCATTTCTAAAACGGATAATATTTGAATCATCATAGCCATCCGGAAATTTATCTACTAATAGATTTAAAATTTCGTGGGTAAGTTTTGCATAATCAACAATTACTCTTTTCATAAATTATTCTATAAGTCTAATAAATAAGCGAAAATTAAAGGAGCTACTATGGTAGCGTCAGATTCTATAATAAATTTTGGGGTTTTAATGTCTAATTTTCCCCAAGTAATTTTTTCATTCGGCACAGCTCCAGAATAAGAACCATAACTGGTTGTTGAGTCTGAAATTTGGCAGAAATAGCTCCAAAATGGAATATCATGCATTTCCATATCTTGATACAACATTGGTACAACGCAAATTGGAAAATCTCCAGCAATACCGCCACCAATTTGGAAAAATCCAATACCGTTGGCACTATTTTTTGGATACCAATCCGATAGGAAAACCATATATTCAATACCTGATTTCATTGTAGAGGCTTTTAAATCCCCTTTGATGACATACGAAGCAAATATATTTCCCATCGTGCTATCTTCCCATCCCGGTACAATAATAGGTAAATTTTTCTCTGCTGCAGCATACATCCAGCTGTCTTTTAAGTCAATTTCGTAATATTCTTCCAAAACGCCCGAAAGTAACATTTTGTACATAAATTCGTGAGGGAAATATCTTTCACCTTTATCATCGGCATCTTTCCAAATTTTGTAAATGTGTTTTTGCAAACGACGAAATGCTTCATGCTCTGGAATACAAGTATCAGTAACACGATTTAAACCCCTTTCAAGTAAAGCCCATTCGTCTTCTGGTGTCAAATCACGATAATGTGGCACTCTTTCATAATGAGAATGTGCTACCAAATTCATAATGTCTTCCTCGAGATTGGCACCTGTACACGAAATGATTTGAACTTTGTCTTTGCGAATTATTTCAGCAAAAATTTTTCCAATTTCGGCAGTGCTCATAGCTCCGGCCATACTTACCATCATTTTTGCACCGTTGGCTAATTGTTGTTCGTATGCTTTTGCAGCATCGACTAAAGATGCAGAATTAAAATGCAAATAATGCTTTTCGATAAACTGACTGATTGGTCCTTTACTCATTTTGTTTTTTTATTGTTTAAAGCTAATTCTTGCGTGGTCAAAGAAAATATTTTTTTTTGAAAACTACAATGAAAATTTTTAAAATTATTTTTTATGGTAACCTAATATTTCTAATACTTCATCTGCTGTTTGTTGTTCAGAAAAGACTTCTGTGGCCAAAATCCCATTTTCGTCACGATCAATCAATATGTGTTTGGGTTGCGGAATCAAACAGTGGTGTAAACCTCCGTATCCGCCAATGGTTTCTTGATAAGCACCTGTGTTGAAAAATCCAATATATAGTGGTTTTTCTTTGTTGTATTTTGGTAAATAGATGGCATTCATGTTCTGCTCTGAATTGTAATAATCGTCGCTATCACAGGTCATTCCGCCTAGTAAAACCCTTTCATAAGTATCATTCCAACGGTTGACAGATAACATAATAAAACGTCTGTTTATCGCCCAGGTATCTGGCAAAGTGGTAATGAAAGAGGAATCAATCATATTCCATTTTTCTCTATCATTTTGTTGTTTTTGATACAAAACTTGATAAATAGCTCCACCGCTTTCGCCCACTGTAAATGAACCAAATTCAGTAAAAATATTCGGAACATCCACTTCAGCTTCGTCACAAGCAATCTTAATTTGATTGATGATTTCGTCAATCATATATTGATAATCATACTCAAATGCCAATGAATTTTTGATTGGAAATCCGCCACCAATGTTTAATCCATCGAGTGTAGGACATTCTTTTTTCAAAGCTACATAAACTTTTATACATTTTACCAATTCGTTCCAATAATAAGCATTGTCGTTAATACCTGTATTAATAAAAAAGTGCAACATTTTGAGTTCCAATTTTTTATTCTCTTGAATTTGTTTTTTGTAAAACTGAACAATGTTTTTGTAACCAATTCCAAGTCGCGAAGTATAGAACTCAAATTTAGGTTCTTCCTCAGCAGCAATACGAATTCCTATTTTGAATTTTCGTTTGATATGCTCTTGCAAAAGGTCTAATTCTTCGTAATTGTCAATTATTGGAATCGTATTTTTATGACCATTATTGATCAATCTCGCAATATTTTCAATGTATTGATCTCTTTTGAAACCATTACAAATCACATAAGTGCTTTTGTTTATTTTTCCTGAATCCAATAACTTTTCTACAATATTAATATCAAAAGCCGAAGAGGTTTCGATGTGAATATTGTTCTTGAAAGCTTCGTTCATTATATATTCAAAATGCGAGCTTTTCGTGCAATAACAATAGTAATATTTGGCCTCATAATTATTTTTTTCCATCGATTTACGAAACCAGCTTTTGGCTTTGTTAATGTTATTGGAAATTTGAGGTAAATAAGTAAATTTTAAAGGAGTTCCATACTGTTCTACCAATTTCATTAAATCGATATTGTGAAACTCTAGGTTATCTTTATTTAATGTAAACTCCTCCTGAGGGAAATAATAAGTTTGATTTATTAAGTCGAAATATTTTGTATTCATTTGATTTTTAAAATTTTAGATTAATTTAATGGAAATGTCAATTAAACTAAAATTCAAACTCTAATGTTTTCAAAAACGATTTGCAATTTCTCATTTTCGGCTTTCAAGTAAGGAAAAATATCAAAACTAAAAGTATCTTTAATAGTAAAAAATCGTCTCAATATTCTCAAAAAAGAACTACTGTTTTCGTTTTTTATACCACTATAATTTCTTGTGTTTTGACTTTTTTTCATTGCTGCAAATGTAAAAAATATTATATACCAATTGCAATCCTTTTTTATAAAAAAAATTAGGATTTATAATCTTGGAAAGCTTTTAAAATCAATTCATTTTCAACCGATTGATTGATTTTTATATTCCCGATGCCCTCAATCAAGGCAAACTGAATGTTTCCGTACTCATTTTTTTTGTCGTGAATGAGTAATTCCATTATAGGTTCGATATCATTTTCTTCGAAAATTACATCATCGTAGATTGATTTTATTGTAGTTTTTATCTGATTGTATTCGTTAATAGTTATCAAATTTTTCTCTAACGAAATGTAACTTTCCAAAATCATTCCTATAGCAATCGCTTCTCCATGAAGTAAACTTTTTTTGTTTTCGTTTTCTAAAAAATAACTTTCGATAGCGTGACCTAAAGTATGACCAAAATTCAATGCCTTGCGAATACTTTTTTCCGTTGGATCTTGCATTACAATTTCGTTCTTGATTTCGACCGAACGGTAAATTAAAGCATCGAAATCGGCAAAATCAATGGCTTTCAAATCCAGAAATTGTTCCCAATATCCTTTGTCATAAATCAATCCGTGTTTGAGCATTTCGGCAAGTCCAGAACGCATTTCTTCTTTTGAAAGTGTTTCTAAATACTGTGTATCAATCAGCACCATTTTGGGAACATTGATTACACCAACTTGATTTTTTAGATTGCCTAAATCAACACCAGTTTTCCCTCCAACAGAAGCGTCAACCATTGATAATAAAGTAGTTGGAATATGAATAAAATCGACTCCGCGTTTGAATGTTGATGCTACAAAACCACCCAAATCAGTAACAACTCCGCCACCAAGATTGAGAACAAGACTTTTTCTATCGGCACCCAATTCGGTCAACACATTCCATAATTGAACACAAGTTTCAATATTTTTATTGGGTTCGCCTGCTTCAAATTCAACAATTTCTATGGTAAGATCGGTTGCTAAATAAGGAAGAAATTGAGACAAACAGTACTCATTGGTATTGCTGTCTACGATAATAAATAAGTTCGAATATTTGCTTTCGTTGAGGAACGAATTTAGCGCTTCATATCCTTTTTCGTTAAAATATATTGGATAATTGTTGGCTTGAATGGATTGCATAATCGTTGATTAATTTAAACCGCAAAATAAGGTAATTTTTGGGTAATAATTTTGAAAACTCTCTTTATATTTGTGCAAAAATATAACAAATAATGAAAAATTTATTCGATAACACACAAATTGCCTTTTCATTAAAAAGCGACACCGAACTCGAAAGAGCTTATTTTCTATTCAAATTAATTGCAAATGAACCACTTGTTCGAATTGGAACAGCGGTCACAAATTTCGCCTTAAAAGCAAGTTTACCCGTAGAAGGATTGATACGCGCGACCGTTTTCGACCATTTTTGTGGCGGAGTGAACGAGGATGATAGCTTGAAAGTAGTAGATAAATTGTTTACCAAAGGAGTTTCTTCGGTTTTAGATTATTCGGTAGAAGGCAAGGAAGAAGAAGAACAGTTTGATGCAGTTTTGGAAAAAACATTGAAATTGATTGAGTTTGCCAAAGAAAAAAAGGCAATCCCGTTTGCGGTTTTCAAGCCATCAGGTTTTGGTCGCATCGATTTGTATGAAGAAGTTAGTTTAGGAAAAAAATTAAACCTTTCCGAATTCGATGAGTGGAATAGAGTAGTAGCGCGTTTCGAAAAAGTATGCAAAGCTTCTTATGATAGCGATGTAGCTTTATTGATTGATGCCGAAGAAAGTTGGATGCAAGATGCAGTCGATAATTTGGTTGAAGAAATGATGGTAAAATACAATAAATCGAAACCAATTGTTTTCAATACTTTGCAAATGTACCGTTGGGATCGATTGGATTACTTGAAAAAATTGCACGAAAAAGCAAAAGCTGAAGGAATTTTTATTGGAATGAAACTCGTTCGCGGTGCATATATGGAAAAAGAAAATGAACGCGCCATTGAAAAAGGATATCCTACGCCAATTTGCGCTTCAAAAGAAGCCACTGACGAAAATTATGACGCTGCCGTAAAATATATGGTCGATCATCTTGATATGATGTCTATTTTTGAAGGAACTCACAACGAGGCCAGTACCTATTTCTTAATGAATTTGATGGAAGAAAAAGGAATAAAATCGACTGAGAATAAAATTTGGTTTGGTCAATTATATGGAATGAGCGATAATATCAGTTATAATTTGGCTGACAGTGGTTATAATGTAGCCAAGTATTTGCCTTTTGGGCCTGTAAAAGATGTGATGCCTTACTTGATTCGTCGTGCCGAGGAAAATACTTCGGTTGCGGGACAAACCAGTCGTGAATTAGCAATGATAAAAGCAGAGCGAGATAGAAGGAAAGGGAAGTAAAAAATTTTTAGTGATCAGTTCAAACCCGACAGGTTTTCAAAATCTGTCGGGTTTTTATTTGAAGTTCCTCTAAGAATGGCTGAACTGCAAATTGCTCAAGTTTTTGTAAATACCGTTTTCTAAAACAATCAATTCCTGATGAGTTCCTTGTTCGGCAATAACACCTTTATCAAGAACCAAAATTTGATCTGCCTTGCGAATAGTTGAAAGACGGTGTGCAATAATAATACTCGTTCTTCCTTCCATCAATATTTCCAAAGCTTCCTGAACCAGTTTTTCGCTTTCGCTGTCCAAGGATGACGTAGCCTCGTCCAAAATTAAAATACTAGGATTTTTAAGCAAGGCTCTGGCAATGGCAACACGTTGTCTCTGTCCTCCAGAAAGTTTAACGCCTCTTTCACCAACGATAGTTTCAAATTTTTCAGGAAAACTTTCGATAAAATTCAAGGCATTAGCTTGTTTAGCAGCCAAAATAATTTCCTCATCAGAAGCATCTGGATTTCCGTAAGCAATGTTTTCTTTGATAGTTCCGCCAAATAAAATCACGTCTTGCGGAACGATACTCATATTGCCACGAAGATTTTCTAGGTCATAATCATAGATATTTTTTCCATCTACCAATATTTCGCCACTATCAATATCGTAAAAACGCAATAATAAGGAAGCAATAGTCGATTTTCCAACGCCGCTTGGTCCCACAATGGCAATTTTTTGACCAAAATTGGCTGTGAAATTAACGCCTTTCAACACTTTCATTTCTTTTCTTGAAGGGTAGGTGAAAGCTACATTTTTGAAAGTGACATTGCCTTGTATCTTTTGAATGGAATGTGAGTTTTGTGTAGAATTTATTTTTTCTGGAGTTTCGTCTAATAATTCAAAAACGCGTTCGGTTGCTCCAATCGCCTTTTGGATTTGAGCATACAATTCGGCAATACCTCCAAAAGAAGCTCCAACGAACGTGGAATACAAGACGAAAGAAATCAATTGTCCCACACTCATTTCGCCACTAATACTCAATCGAACGCCAAACCAAACCACGGCAACGATGGCTCCAAAAAGGCAAAAGATAATGAAGGAAGCAAAATACCCTCTGTATTTTCCTCCTTTGATAGCAAGTTTCACCACTTCTTTTATTTTTCCATCATATCGGGCAATTTCATACCATTCATTGGCGAAAGCCTTGACAATACTGATTCCCTGCATCGTTTCTTCAACAATAACCTGACTTTCGGCAACCTGATCTTGTACTTTTTTGGAATATTTCCGTATAAATCTTCCAAAGATAACCGCAGCTACAGCAACAAGAGGAACTACAGAAAGCATTAATAAAGTTAACTTGATACTTTCAGTTGCTAATAAAATGATTCCACCAATAATTAAAATAAATTGCCTTAAAAATTCAGCTATTGTTGAAGTTAAGGTGTCTTGTATTTGTGTAATATCGGCACTGATGCGGCTGTTTAATTCTCCTACACGTTTTTGAGAAAAGAAAGACATTGGCAATTTCACCAAATTGCTGTACAAGGATAACCGAAGATTTGCTAAAGTGTGTTCCGTAAAATTGACGAATAACGATAATCGGAAAAAGGAACAAATCGATTGCAAAAACAATATTACGATTAGTAAAAGGGCGATATTATTGGCTTGGTCATAACTTTTGTTCTTCACACAGTCAATTAGCAATCCCATCAATTTTGGAAAAGCCAAAGCTGTTGCACCAGTAAGCAAAAGGAAAACTAAGCCGACATAAAATTTCCAACGATGACTTCCGGCATACTTAAAAATGAGTGTAGCTTTATTTAATGAAGTTGCAGTGATTTTGGATTTGGGTAAATCATTTTCTTTGAAATGTGCCATTTAGAATCTTTTGTTTTTACAAATATAATACTATACTGATTGATTGATAAAAATTATGTTTTATTTCAAATTAAATTAAAATTATTTTTTTTTCATATTTTGTTTGCAAATCCAATATCTAAGTGTATATTTGCACCCACTAATTAGGGCGATTAGCTCAGCTGGTTCAGAGCACCTCGTTTACACCGAGGGGGTCGGGGGTTCGAACCCCTCATCGCCCACAAGTTTAGCAAAAAATGGTTTCAAAAGCCTATAAATCCTAAGATTTATAGGCTTTTTGTTTTGGCACATATACCAAATTATTCATTCAACCTTAATGCTAAAGGAGTAAAATCGAGACCATGGGTATCATCAACCAATATATTTAAGAATTAGTTAGGCTTGTTTTTATTTTAAAATAAAAACAAGCCTTCTTATTTATTGTCTCGAAATCATTAAAATAAAATTTATTTTTAATTAAATTCACTACATTAAAACTACTGAACTCTTCGCCTTCAAAACTCCCAACTCAATCATACATTCTTTCATCATTTGATAGGTACGTTCTATATTGTTGTCCAGTCCAATCGAAAAACGAATCAAACCATCTGTCAAACCCATTGCTTCTTGTTCTTCAATAGGAATTTCACTGGATGTTGATGTTCCCGGTGCGCTAAATAAGGTTTTATAAAATCCTAAACTCACGGCTAGATAACCTAATTTTCTGCTTTGCATCAATTCCATTAATTCATTGGCTTTGTCCAAAGTGCCAAAGTCTAATGTCATCATTCCGCCAAAACCATATTCAGGATTGATCATACTTGCATATAAATTATGACCAGAATGACTTTTCAAACCCGGATAAACGACTTTCAAACCATCTTTTTCAAAATGCTCCGCAAGATGCATCGCATTATAGCTGTGTTGTTTCATTCGGATGTGGAGAGTTCTCAGATTCTTCATCACGCTTGCGGAACGCAAACTATCCATTGTTGGTCCTAAAAGCATATTGGCACCGTTATTCACATTTTTTAAACTATCAATAAATTCTCGTGAGGCACAAGTCACTCCACCAAGAGTATCACTGCTTCCGTTAATGTATTTGGTCAAACTGTGAATGACAATATCGGCTCCTAATTTTGCCGGTGAAACGGATAAAGGCGAAAAAGTATTATCGACCACTAGTTTGATGTTGTGTCTTTTTGCAATTTTTGCCAAACTTGAAATGTCGGCAATTTCGAGCAAAGGATTGCTCACCGTTTCGCAATACAAAACTTTAGTTTCAGATGTTATAGCTGCCTCGACTTTATCCATTTTTGTGATATCGACAAAGGTAGTTTTGATGCCTAGTCTTGGACTGAAATTCTTTAAAAAAGCATAAGTTCCACCATAAATTGTTCTACTCGAAACGATATGATCGCCAGAACCACAAAGCTGTAAAAGAGTAGGAGTGATTGCTCCCATTCCTGATGCTGCTACATTAGCAGCTTCTGTTCCTTCCATTGCGGCCAAAGCTTGACCTAAATACAAATTACTTGGAGAGGAATGTCTCGAATACAAATAGCAACCATCAGCATTGCCTTCAAAAGTATCGAACATCGTTTTTGCAGACAGGAATGTATAAGTTGAACTGTCTGAAATAGAAGGATTTACTCCTCCAAATTCGCCAAAGTATTGTAAATCTTGAATGTCATCTGCAGGATTGAATGTCATAGGTTTAGGTTTTTAAGGTTTAGAATACAAAGTTCAATTTTATTAGATTAATAATCAATACTATTTAAAATATTTAGATTTTTAAACTATAATTTGTAATATATTTAAATTAATTATCTATATTTACTTCAATGTTTAAACTATTTCAGTTTATTTTTCAAATCTTAAAATTTCATACAAATGGCTTTAGATTCAATAGACAAAAAGTTGCTTTTTCTATTGCAAAATGATTGCAAAAAAACGACTAAAGAGCTGTCATTAAAACTGGACTTATCAGTAACGGCGGTTTATGAACGTATCAAAAAATTGGAAAGAGAAGGTATTATTGATAAATATGTCGTCTTGGTTAATCGTTCGAAAGTCGAAAAAGGATTTGTGGTTTTTTGCCACCTCAAACTTATTCAGCACACTAAAGAATTTTTGACCAAATTCGAAACTGAAGTTGTCAAGCTCAAAGAGGTTTTAGAGTGCCATCACGTGAGTGGGGATTACGATTATATCTTAAAAATTTTGGTAAAAGATATGGAAGCGTATCGAGAATTTTTGGTCACAAAACTGACCACTTTGGAGCACATTGGAAGCACTCACAGCACTTTTATGATTAGTGAAGTGAAAAACACTACGGTAATTGAGATTTAAAATTAAATTTAAAATAGTAAATATAATTTCTTAATTTTGGTTTAAATAGTATTTAAATGGAAACCAAAGAATTAAGAAAAAAACTCATTGTAGATTTTAGTAAATTTATTCAGGACGACACTAAACTAGAAGTTCTTGAAGGAGTTTTTGACGCAATTAATAATGAAGAAACGACTGCTGCAGTTTCTGATGAGCATTATCTTAAAGTAGAAGAAGTAAGAGCGGAATATCTTTCTAAAGC
>DAORUG010000043.1:0-4182 GCA_035433125.1 Flavobacterium sp. | reverse complement strand
GGGAAGAGGTGGAACATCGTTTGAACGCAAAATATGGTTTTTAAGATTGTTATTTCAGCCTTGGCAGAATATGAAATAGAAGAAACTATCGAATTTTATGAGAGTAGAAGAAAAGGATTGGGAAAACAGTTCTTGGAATATTTCAAAGGATATTTGACAATATTAAAAACTAATCCCGACCTATTTTCAATAAAGAAACCTCCTTTTTACAGAGAATTACCACTCAAAAAATTTCCTTTTGTAATAATTTATGAAATATTTCAGAATGAAGTTGTTATTTATTCTGTTTTTCATACTTCAAGAAATCCAACAAAAAAGCCATAATTTAACAAAATTGCTATTGACATTGAAATTGTCCTTGCGATTTTATTTCTTATTTTTGCCACACTAAAAACAAAAACACATTACTATGAGTTCATTTGACGTAGTTATTATAGGTTCTGGTCCAGGCGGATATGTTTCGGCCATTCGTTGCGCACAACTAGGTTTCAAAACTGCTATTATCGAAAAATATTCAACGCTTGGAGGAACTTGCTTGAATGTAGGTTGCATTCCATCAAAAGCACTGTTAGCATCATCTCATCATTATAGCGAAATTGCTCATTTTGCTGACCACGGAATCGAGGTTTCTGGTGAAGTGAAAGTGAATTTAGAGAAAATGATTGCTCGGAAACAAGCTGTTGTCGACCAAACTTCGGGTGGTGTAAAATTCTTGATGGATAAAAATAAAATCACAGTTCTTGAAGGATTGGGTTCATTTTTAGATGCTACTCACGTGACTGTAGCCAAAGCCGACGGAACTTCGGAAACTATCGAAGCTAAAAATATCATTATTGCAACGGGTTCTAAACCATCTTCGTTGCCGTTTATAAAAATCGATAAAGAAAGAATCATCACTTCAACCGAAGCGTTGAAACTGAAAGAAGTACCAAAACACCTTGTTATTATTGGTGGTGGTGTAATCGGAATCGAATTAGGACAAGTTTATTTACGATTGGGAGCACAAGTTTCCGTAGTAGAATTTATGGACAGAATTATTCCGGGTATGGATGGTTCATTGTCCAAAGAATTGACCAAAGTCTTGAAAAAACAAGGAATGAAATTCTACGTTTCACACAAAGTGAAATCAGTAGAAAGAAAAGGCGATACTGTAACGGTTCAAGCCGAAAATGCAAAAGGAGAAACCATCACTCTAGAAGGTGATTATTCTTTGGTTTCTGTAGGTCGTCGTCCATATACAAATGGGTTGAATGCCGATAAAGCCGGAGTTAAAATTACGGATAGAGGAATGGTTGAAGTAAACGATCATTTACAAACGAATATTTCAAATATTTACGCTATTGGCGATGTAGTTCGTGGCGCAATGTTAGCACACAAAGCCGAAGAAGAAGGAGCAATGGTTGCCGAAATTTTGGCAGGACAAAAACCACATATTAATTATAATTTGATTCCGGGAGTAGTTTACACTTGGCCAGAAGTGGCTGCCGCTGGACAAACCGAAGAGCAATTAAAAGCATCTGGAGTAGAATTCAAATCAGGAAGTTTTCCTTTCAAAGCATTGGGAAGAGCAAGAGCCGGAGGAGATTTAGACGGATTTGTAAAAATTCTGGCTGATGCTAAGACCGATGAAGTTTTGGGTGTTCATATGATTGGTGCTCGTTGTGCGGATTTAATTGCCGAAGCGGTAACTGCAATGGAATTCAAAGCATCTGCCGAAGATATTTCGAGAATGAGTCACGCACATCCAACTTTTGCCGAAGCGATTAAAGAAGCCGCTTTGGCAGCAACAGATAATAGAGCGTTGCACGTTTAAAATTTCTCTAATATATTCAATAAAACCCGTCTCAATTTTATATAATGAGACGGGTTTTTAAATTTTTAAGCCACAAACAATCCTTTGTAACTATCCCAGTTTGTATAAATTAAAAACAAGTTTCCTAAAAATAATGCAGCAGCAATCGGTATTCCTTCTGGCATCAAAAACACATTTATAAGTAAGATGTTTAAAGTAATGGGTACTAAAATAAGGGATGAAATTTTCATGAATTTTCCAGTTATAAATGATATTCCACAAATAAGTTCCACCGATTTTGCTATTGGAAGTATGTATTTTGTAGCCATAAATCCAGTCATTACAGTTTTCATATCGCCTATAACTTCGGGTTGTTCTCCAAATTTAAAAAAATAAGAAAGAGAAGCAAAAAGGAGTAAAGCACCAATTAAAAATCGGACAATTAAGGTTGCAATTTTCATATTTGTTTGTTTTTGTGGTTAATAGCGGGTTAAATGTAACTAAAAATTTTATTAAAATTTGTCGTAATTTTGAAATTTTAAAACCATCCTAAGTCTTTGAGAACATCGATTATAAAACATATAGAAAACTCATTCCAATTCAAGAAACAAGTATTGACTTGGGCGCAGCAATTTCGTGAAGTAGTTTTTTTGGACAGTAACGATTATCCGCAACAGTATTCCAGTTACGATTGCATTCTTGCTGTAGATGCTTTTACGTCAATAAAAACGGATTATCACAACGCTTTTGAAGATTTGAAACAATACCAGCAAATTTCTAAAGATTGGCTTTTTGGCTATTTGGCTTATGATTTGAAAAATGATATTGAGATTTTAAATTCCAATAATTTTGATGGTCTAGATTTTCCGGATTTGTTTTTCTTTCAGCCCAAGAAATTATTTTTGTTAAAAGGAAACCAACTCGAAATTCAATATCTCAATATGTGTGATGATGAAGTTGAGGAGGATTTGGAGGAAATCAGTTTACAGGTTTCAGATATCAGAGAACAGATATCAGAAATTGAGATTAAGCAACGCATTTCGAAAGACAACTACCTTGAAAAAGTTACTAATTTACTTGAACATATTCATCGTGGTGATATTTACGAAGCTAATTTTTGTATGGAATTTTTTGCTGAAAATGCAGATATTAATCCATTGGAAAAGTTTCTGAAATTGAACAAAATTTCAAAATCTCCGCAGGCTGTATTTTTTAAAAATAATATTCAATTTTTACTTTCAGCTTCGCCAGAACGTTACATTAAGAAAGAAGGCGATTTGATTATTTCGCAACCCATAAAAGGAACAGCCAAACGTTTTTTAGATCCAATCGAAGATGAAAAATCTAAAAATCAGTTAGCTTTTGATCCAAAAGAGCGTGCCGAAAACATTATGGTTACAGATTTGGTTCGAAATGATTTATCACGAACAGCTCAAAAAGGTTCTGTAAAAGTAGAAGAATTATGTGGCATTTATTCTTTCGAACAAGTACACCAAATGATTTCGACTATCACTTCAAAATTAGATGGTCAATACGCTGCTATTGATGTAATTAAAACTACTTTTCCAATGGGAAGTATGACAGGAACTCCTAAGGTTTCGGTACTCAAAATCATCGAAGAATTAGAAGAAACCAAAAGAGGTTTGTATAGTGGAGCTGTTGGTTATTTTACTCCAAATGGAGACTTTGATTTTAATGTTGTCATCCGAAGTATTTTATACAATCAAGATAAAAAATACGCTTCGTTTTCAGTGGGAAGTGCCATAACTTCGCTTTCTATTCCAGAAAATGAATATGAAGAATGTTTGCTCAAAGCCAAAGCGATGCGAGAAGTTTTGAGTTGAATATAAAAGCAACTCACAAAAAAGGTAAAAAAATAAGTAATTAGGACTAATTATTTTTGATGAAAATTATGGAGACAAATTATCTGATAGTTCCTGGTTACGGAAATTCTGGTGCAGAACATTGGCAAACCTATTTTGAAAATCAGCTGCCTAATAGTTTTCGGATACAACAAAAAAGCTGGGAAAAACCCTTTCGAATCGATTGGGTAAATACTATAAATGAAGCAATTAAATCCTACAATCCCGAAACTGTAGTTTTAGTTTCGCATAGTATGGGAGGTATTGCTATTGCTCATTGGGCGAGTGAGTTTGATATAAAAATAAAAGGGGCTATGATTGTAGCGCCACCAGATTTAGACAATCCTTGGCAAGATTTAGGCTTAGAAAGTTTTGCACCAATTCCTTTAAAAAAATTACCGTTTCCATCTGTTGTTGTGGCTAGCACAAATGATGGTTGGGCAACGACAGAGCGCATAAGAATTTTTGCTGAAAATTGGGGCAGTAAATTAATTTTTATCGAAAATGCAGGTCATATGAACGCCACTT
>DAORUG010000042.1:0-22302 GCA_035433125.1 Flavobacterium sp. | reverse complement strand
AACTGATATAATCGGATTTATTGGAGTAACTATTTTATTGATTGCTTACTTCCTGAATTTGACTGACAAAATAGGAAAAGACAATTTGGTTTATTTGCAAATGAATTTTTTAGGAGCAGGATTAGCCTGTCTTGCTTCTATATTAATGAAGTATTTGCCTTTTATAATCTTGGAGGGATGCTGGACTATTGTTTCCGCTTTTGGAATATTCAAATACTTCAAACAAAATAAAATCACGTAAATTACACAGATAAAACTTTATTATAGTCAAAGCCATTTTTAATCGACTACCTTACCAAAAAAAATGGCGATTGAACAAAAAGTTCGGCTGGTAGAAGAATTATTTTTAGGTCTTGAAAAAGAAATTTCTGTTTTTAAATCCGAAACTAGTTTGCATTGTCTCACAGGCTGTGGCAAATGCTGTTCTAAACCAGAAATTGACGCTTCTCCTTTAGAATTTTTACCTTGGGCATTGCATTTATTTTTGAATGGTCAGGCCGAAGAAGTTTTATTAGAATTAGACAATTCCTCCATTTCTACTTGTCACATCTACCGACCTCTGGCGCTGATAGAAGAATACAACGGAAGCTGTAGCAACTATCGCTATCGCGGATTAATTTGCCGACTTTTTGGCTATGCTGCCAACAGAGATAAATATGGTGATTTGCGATTGGCAACCTGCAAAATCATAAAAGAAGACCAACTAGAAAACTTCAATAACACCGAAGAAGCCATTAGCAAAGGACTTTATGTGCCCATTTTTACCGATTATTATATGCAATTGGCACAAATTGATTACAAACTGGCAACAACAATACTTCCTATTAACGAAGCTTTGAAAATGGCTATCGAAGAAGTATTGCAATATTATGCATACAGACCTTTTCCGGGTGGATTGGAGAATATTGCTTAAAGAAGTACCAAAAAAAAGATTTATATTCTTTAAGCGAAGTCGGAAATAATGTTGTGACAATCATTTTATTTTCTAAATTGGTTCCTCCAAAACATGCATTATGAAAAAAATAACCAAAAATGACATCAGTCAGGAAGTATTCGATTTATATGATGACTATGCACATAACAAAATCGAAAGAAGGCAATTTGTAGAAAAACTATCTCTATTTGCGGTAGGAAGTCTGACGTTGCCCTCGTTACTTAGTTTTATGACACCGAATTATGTCGATTCGATTACTGTAAAAGCTGATGATCCAAGGTTGAAATCTGAATTCATAATCTACAATTCCCCAAAAGGCGGAGGAAATATCAAAGGACTTTTATCCCAACCCACAGGAACCAAGAAAAAACTGCCCGGAATCATTGTCGTTCACGAAAATCGCGGACTCAATCCTTATATTGAAGATGTGGGAAGAAGAGCGGCTATAGAAGGGTTTATTACTTTGGCTCCAGATGCCTTGTCGCCATTGGGCGGTTATCCGGGAAATGATGATGCGGGAAGAGAATTACAAAAAAAACGGACTCGCGAAGAAATGCTGGAAGACTTTATTGCTGCCTACGAATACCTGAAATCACACAAAGATTGCAATGGCTATGTTGGCGTGGTAGGATTTTGTTTTGGTGGTTGGATTGCCAATATGATGGCGGTAAAAATCCCAACTTTACCAGCGGCCGTTCCCTATTACGGAGGGCAACCCACTGCTGAAGATGCCGAAAAGATAACTACACCGCTATTATTACAGTATGCCAGTTTAGACACCAGAGTAAACGAAGGTTGGCCTGCTTTTGAAACCATCCTCAAGAGAAATAAAGTGGAACATACCGCTTATTTCTATGAGGGCGTCAATCACGGTTTTCACAACAATACAACTCCACGCTACGACGAAAAATCCGCAACTCTGTCTTGGACACGAACCATTGATTTTTTCAAGGCTAAATTAAAGAAAAAATAGTTTCAGATTATAATTGTTATAAAGTCCCTAGATTGGGACTTTATTATGGTAAGTTTGAATGGTTTCTAAAGAAAACACATTGTAAACATAAAGAAATCAAGGAATTTAGCTATATTTGAAAATAAAATTAACACTGACGTTTGTCAGAACTATATACCAAAAATCGGGTGGTTTTGTATGGTTTTGTCATACATATAAGCTAGTTGCCCACAATATGAAAAAAATTCTAACTAAAATATTATTTGCACTCGCACCGATAATAATCTACCTTATTTTTGGTGGGGTTTTTGGGGGAAATCATAAATTGATGATTTCATTGACATTACCTTCAATTTTGATTTTATCATTGCTTTTATTTAACAAATTTGAAAATAAAGAACATTTGAAATTAGGATTGATAATCACACTTCCAATTTTTCTAATTTTCTTTATAACTTCATTTTTTTCTGGTTTTTCAAGCTCATTAATCTACTTGATTTTTATACCCATTAGCGTTTATTTAGGTTGGTTGATTTCTAATCGAAAATCTATATTAATACTAATATTTTCATTTTTTTTATTTGTGTTTGTTGGACTAATTTTATTTCCAAATTTATTCGTTTTACAAAATAATATTGGAGCTCATAAGAATGAAGCGTTTGATGGAATATCATTAATAAACAAGAATAAAGAAAGAGTCGAGCTAGATAAATCAAAGATTATTATTCTTGATTTTTGGACAACATCTTGCGGAATTTGTTTCAAAAAGTTTCCTGATTTAGAAAAATACTATTTAGAATTTAAGGACAATCCAAATGTTGAATTTTATTCTATAAACGTTCCTTTAAAACGGGATGAATTTAGCGAAGTCGTGAAATTAGTGGATGAACTGAATTATAAATTTCCGACATTATATGCAACATCTTTAAAGGAAGTTGAGAATTTAGGCATTTATGCTTATCCGCATTTATTAATTTTAAAAAACGGAAAATTAAGATATGATGGCAGATTAGAAACTAATAAATATATTTTCGTTAATCATTTAAAATCTGAAATAGATAAATTAATAACGGAATAAAATACTGTGGGCAACACCGTATATAAGCTATGGCTTGGTCAGTCCACACTTGGAAAATCCTGCGGATTTCCCAAAGCTGGTTTTTATCATAAAAGGTCTGCGACTAGACACGCCACAGCTCATATACAATAACGTTAAAACTAAAATTAAATAAAATCTCATACCATTAAAAAAGTACTTATGGCTACTCGCCATTTTTATATTTAACAAAAAAAAACCCCAAACGGGGCTTTTTCAATATCTAAAACTAAGCTTACTTGCTCAAATACATTTTTCTTCGGGAATACAATTCATAGAATTGGTCGTCTTTCAAATCGTCAATAAACAAGATGCTTTCTCCTGTCGATTTCATTTCAAAATTAATTAAAGATTGATTAATCAAAACTAAAATCATTTATCTTTGTAGAGATGGACAAAAATCTTTACGTGATTGCAGGTTGTAACGGAGCAGGAAAAACAACTGCTTCTTTTACTATTTTACCTGAAATTTTAAATTGTAAAGAATTTGTAAATGCGGATGAAATTGCCAAAGGATTATCCCCTTTTCAACCTGAAAAAGTGTCTTTTGAAGCTGGAAGAATAATGCTTAACCGAATTAATGAACTTCTGGAAACGAATCAAAACTTTGCTTTTGAAACTACTTTGGCAACCAAAAGTTATAAATCAAAAATTATCAAAGCCAAAAAGGAAAATTATAACGTAACTCTTTTATTTTTTTGGCTAGAAACCGTAGATTTAGCAATCGAAAGAGTCAAAACTCGCGTTATTGAAGGTGGACACAATATTGAAACCGAAGTCATAAAACGTAGATATATATATCAATGGAATTAAAAATCTTTTTGAAATTTATCTTGAAATTGCCGATGAAGTTCTTATTTTTGATAATTCATTTGGAGCACCAGAATTAATTGCGGAAAAATCTTTTGAAACTGAAATGAAAATTTTAAGTAACACTAAATTTGAAAACTTTAAAAAAAATTGGAATGAAAGAATATAAAAGAACTCCGAACCAACAAAAAATTATTGATGGAATGACTCAGGTTTACGAAAAATTAATCGAGTTCAAAAAGAAAACAAATAGCGAATTGGTTATTATCAAGGACAATAAAATAGTTAGAGTAAAACCTTAGACATACAAAAAAAGCCCCAATCGGGGCTTTTTCAATAGCTAAAAACTAAGCTTATTTGCTCAAATACATTTTTCTTCTAGAGTACAATTCATAGAATTGGTCGTCTTTCAAGTCGTCAATAAACAAGATGCTTTCTCCGGTCGATTTCATTTCTGGTCCCAACGCTTTGTTCACATTATGAAACTTGCTAAAAGAGAAAACCGGTTGCTTGATTGCGAAACCTTTTAACTGCGGATTAAATTTGAAATCCGTTACTTTATTTTCACCAAGCATTACTTTTGTGGCATAATTTACATAAGGCTCGTTATAGGCTTTAGCAATAAAAGGTACAGTTCGAGACGCTCTGGGATTGGCTTCGATGATATAAACGATATCGTCTTTTATCGCAAACTGAATGTTGATTAAACCAACGGTTTGCAAAGCCAAGGCGATTTTCTTGGTATGGTCTTTAATCTGTGTCATCACAAATTCACCTAAATTAAATGGTGGCAAAGTCGCATTACTATCTCCTGAATGCACGCCGCAAGGCTCAATGTGTTCCATTATTCCAATGATGTACACGTTTTCACCATCGCAAATAGCGTCGGCTTCGGCTTCGATGGCTCCATCCAAGTAATGATCCAAAAGCAATTTATTTCCTGGAATCGTTTTCAATAAATTGATAACGTGTTCCTCTAATTCTTGTTTGTTGATGACGATTTTCATTCCCTGACCACCCAAAACATAAGAAGGACGAATCAATAATGGAAAATCTAAAGTATCTGCCAAAGCAGAAGCTTCGTCAGCGGTTTCGGCAATTCCAAACTGTGGAAAAGGAATTTTTAATTCTCTTAAAAGTTCCGAGAAACGTCCTCTGTCTTCGGCTAAATCCAAAGCGTCGAAACTGGTTCCTATGATTCTTATTCCGTATTTGGCCAACTTTTCAGCAATTTTCAAAGCCGTTTGTCCACCCAATTGCACGATGACACCTTCCGGTTTTTCGTGTTGGATAATATCATAAATATGTTCCCAAAATACGGGTTCGAAATACAATTTATCGGCAGTATCAAAATCAGTCGAAACCGTTTCGGGATTACAGTTAATCATTATGGTTTCATAACCACATTCTTTGGCTGCCAAAACTCCGTGAACACAAGAATAATCAAATTCAATTCCTTGCCCAATTCGGTTGGGTCCTGAACCCAAAACAATTATTTTCTTTTTATCAGTAACGATACTTTCGTTGTGAACGTAGCGTTCTCCGTTTGCTTTTTCGATTTCAGCTTCAAAAGTCGAGTAATAATAAGGCGTTAAAGCTTTAAATTCTGCAGCACAAGTATCCACTAATTTGAACACACGATTGATGTTCATTGACATTCGCAAAGAGTGAATCTGACTTTCCATACAACCCAACATATGAGCAATTTGTCTGTCGGCAAAACCTTTTTGTTTGGCTTCGAGAAGCAATTCCCTTGGTAAATCTTCTAGTCTGAAATTGGAGATTTCTTTTTCTAAAGTATATAATTCCTCGTATTGTTTCAAGAACCACATATCAATTTTGGTAATTTCGTGTATTCTCGAAAGTGGAATTCCCAAAGCAATAGCGTCATAAATTACGAAAACACGATCCCAACTCGCAAAAGTCAGTTTCTCAATAATTTGTTCGTAGTTTTTATATCCTTTTCCGTCAGCTCCCAGTCCATTTCTTTTGATTTCCAAAGATTGTGTGGCTTTGTGCAAGGCTTCTTGGAACGAACGTCCAATTCCCATTACTTCACCAACGGATTTCATTTGAAGTCCCAAAGTTCTGTCGGCTCCTTCGAATTTATCGAAGTTCCAACGTGGTATTTTTACAATTACATAATCCAAAGTCGGTTCGAAAAGAGCCGAAGTCGATTTGGTAATTTGATTTTGCAATTCATCTAAGTTATATCCCAAAGCCAGTTTCGAAGCAATTTTAGCAATAGGATAACCCGTTGCTTTTGATGCCAAAGCTGAGGAACGTGACACACGAGGATTGATTTCAATCGCCACGATATCTTCTTTATCGTCAGGCGAAACGGCGAATTGTACGTTACAACCTCCTGCAAAATTTCCGATAGAACGCATCATTAAAATAGCATAATCACGCATTTTCTGGAAAGTCGTGTCAGACAAAGTCATTGCTGGAGCTACCGTAATGGAATCTCCGGTATGAATTCCCATTGGATCCATATTTTCGATAGAACAGATGATAACAACATTGTCGTTTTTATCTCTCAACAATTCCAATTCGTATTCTTTCCAACCCATCAAAGCCTTGTCAATCAAGACTTCGTGTATTGGCGAAGCTTCTAACCCACGAGTCAACAGTTCATCAAAATCTTCTTTTTTGTATACAATGGCCGCTCCGGTTCCACCTAAAGTAAACGATGGACGGATAACCAATGGAAAACCAAATTCCTGTGCGATCTCTTTACCACGAAGGTAAGAGGTACATATTTCGGCAGGTGCAGAAGGAACATTGATTTTTTTCAACAATTGTTTAAATTGTTCTCTGTCTTCGGTAATGTTGATGGCGTTTACATCGACACCTATCAATTTCACTCCAAAATCTTGCCAAATCCCTTTTTCTTCCGCTTCCAGACACAAATTCAAAGCGGTTTGCCCTCCCATTGTTGGCAAAACAGCATCGATTTGAGGATGCGCTTTCAAGATTTCAATAATGGATTTGGTGGTCAATGGTTTCAAATAAATATGATCGGCCATTGATGGGTCGGTCATAATCGTTGCTGGATTCGAGTTAATCAAGATAACTTCAATCCCTTCTTCACGAATGGAACGTGCTGATTGTGAACCTGCATAATCAAATTCGCAAGCTTGACCAATCACGATTGGACCTGAACCTATTATTAAAACTGATTTTATGGAGTTGTCTTTTGGCATTGTGTTGCTATTTTGTTGTTGTAGTATTTGTATCCAAAGTTCATGATTTTTTAGTTAATTCTGTAACAATAAATCTCAAACTAAATTATTTTTTAACGATAAGGTATAAAAAAAGGCGATACTAAAAAAAGTAACGCCTTTATGATGTTTATAGAAACATTATTTTTTATGTCTTGGTTCGCAAGAAACAGTCAATTTATGTCTTCCCTTAGCTCTACGACGAGCTAGGACTTTTCTTCCATTTGCAGATTCCATTCTGTCCATAAATCCGTGCTTATTTCTTCTTTTTCTTTTCGATGGTTGAAACGTTCTTTTGCTCATTGCTTTGTATCTTTAAAAAATGTATTTAAATGTCTTTGGTAGTTTTGAATTCCGTTATTCTAAAACCGAGTGCAAATATACAAAGACTTTTATTTCTGGCAAGTGGTTTTATAATTTTTTTTTTAATTCCTTTTGCTATCTTTGCTGATATAAATTTAAACACTATGTTTCACAAGAATATCAAACTTATTATCGCTGGCCTTCTAGTAGTTGCGGCGGTTTGGCAATTTACAGAATCTAATATTGGCAACGGAATCTTTCTTATATTATTAACTGCTTTTCCAATTTTTCTTTATTTCAAAAACGAATTTATTCTATTGGCCTTTCTGAAATTGAGAAAACAAGATTTCGAAGGAGCCAAAAAATGGTTGGCTTACATCAAAAATCCAGAAGGAGCTTTGGTAAGAAAACAACAAGGATATTTCAATTATTTGCACGGAATTATGCTTTCGCAAACCAATCTCAATCAATCTGAAAAATATTTCAAGAAAGCCATTGAATTGGGATTATCAATGGATATGGATTTGGCTGTTGCCAAATTGAATCTTGCCGGAATTGCAATGAGTCGAAGAAGAAAATTAGAAGCAACAAACTTACTAAACGAAGCTAAAAAACTAGACAAACAGAATATGCTTGCCGATCAGATCAAAATGATGAAAGATCAAATGAAGAAAATATAAACCTATTCCTCTCCGGTGGATAGAATGATAAATATAAGAAAGGCGATTAGAGCAAAATCTAATCGCCTTTTTTTATTCCAAAATTATTTTGGGTAAATTTTCATTCAACCACTTGTATTTGCTCAGAATCATAACGTGGGTTCCTCCTTTTACTACAATACAGTTTTGAATATTTTTTATTGGAAAAACATCATCTTCATCTCCGTGAATGTGAATTACACTTTCGTCTGCAACGGTTCTTTCCCACAAAATTACTTGTTCCACAGCCCAATCTAAATAACGCTTGTCTCGAACACGAAGAAATTTTTCATACAATTTAAGCCTTTGATTTATTTTTTCACCAAAAGAAAATTTAGACAAACTTTCAATATTGGCAAATAAAGTGGTTGGAATCAATTTATAAGCTTTGGTGGTTTTGGCCACTTTCATTCGCAATGGAAACTCAAGACTAGTTTTGACACTCGAAATGATGATAACTTTTCTAACTTGGATAAATTGAGCCATTTCCTGAACTAAAATCCCACCAAAAGAAACCCCAATCAATACCGGATTCGGATGTGTAATCTTCTGAGTCATTCGTTTGGCATATTGAAGTAAAGTTTCATTATCCAAAGGGATTTCCCATTCTAAAAGTACTGTTTCAAAAATAGCATCAGGAAGTACAATTCGTTCAAAAATCTGAGCACTTGCAGCCAAACCAGGCATAAAATAAACGGGGATTTTAATCATAATGTTAGTTTTAAGGCTGAATTCGCAATAACCACATTTAGTACTACGAAATTTGGATAAAATTAATTGTTTTAATTGAAACCAATACCATTATACTGTCAATAATCGTTTGATATTGAAAATCAAATCGATACCTTTGTATGCCTGATAACAATCCGAAATAATAATACCAGATTTTTTCCTTTTTGAAATCAAAATCAATTTTTTAGACCAAAATACTTTTGGCCTAAATGCCAATAAAATTAAATTTAATAAACATGGAATCTGCTGCCATTATCGAAATCAAGGACAATACTTTTGCCAGACAATTTGAAACTATTACCGAAAAAGGATTAGTTACTGTTGAATATTCATTTCAGGAGAAAAAAATATTTTTAACAAAAATCAACGTTCCCGAATCCTTTGATGATGAATTGTTTATTTCGAATTTACTCAAAGAAATTATGGCAATTGCAATCGAAAGAAAACTAAAAGTGGTTCCGATACTTCCCAAAATTGTAGTTTTTTTCAAAAAGAACCCAATTTACAAAGAGTTACTTCCTCCAGGAATTCGACTATAAAAAAAACCTGTTTCGAAAAGGAAACAGGTTTTTCTTATGAAATGATCTGAATAGAACTACTATCTTCTACCGCCACCACGCATTCCGCCGCCGCCACTGCGACCTCCTCCACTATAACCACCTCCGCTATAACTACCGCTGCGACCTCCTCCACTATAACTACTACGATTACTACTTCCTCCATAAGAACTAGAAGAACTTGATGGACGACTGTAATTCGATGAACCTGAAGATTGACGTGTTGAACCTGAAGTTGATGGACTTGTTGGTCTGGTTGATGGAGAAGTTGTTGGTCTTGTTGACGGACTTGTAGGTCGAGTTGATGGTGAAGTCGTTGGTCGAGTTGCCGCCGAATTCCCTGTTGATGGACGAGTCGATGCATTATTACCTGTTGATGGACGGGTCGATGCGTTATTTCCTGCTGTCGGACGAGTCGATGCGTTATTTGCCCTATTCATATTATTACCCGAAGAAGGTCTGTTTCCGTAGTCCCCTCTCGCTTTATTATTAGCTACAGTATTAGATCTATTCCTAGAATTATTATTGTAATTATTATAATGATTCACGTGATTCACGTTAATATTAACTGAACCGTGGTATCCACCATAATACCCTCCGTGACAATAAAAATTATTTGACCAAAAAATGGCACGAGCGATTGGCACAAATGGGTGATAATAAGGAGGATAATAACCGTAATAATAAGGTGGATAATAAGGAACGTAAGCTGGCGAATAGACATATTGTACTATTGGAGCAGATTGAACCACGACAGTAGTAGTTGTTTGTGCTGGAATATTCATCGTTTCATTATTTCCTCCAGTATAACCAGGATTAGCCGTACTTGAAGACTTAGAATCTTTAGGTTCTACTACATAATTTTTACCATACATATCCTCATCACCAACAATTTGCATAGAAACCTTACCACTTTTATCTTTTGAAACAAAGATAACTGCAACATCCTGATTCTCTGTTTTACTCACTGCCACTTGGAGAATAAAAGAAAAAGAATCCCCATCTTTGTTGGTAACTACTTTAATAAAATCAACTTTTTTGTCCTTATCTAAATCGAGATTATTGAGTTTTGATTTTTCCTCATTTAGTGATTTTTCAAAATCTTCAATGGTTTTAGATTTTTGAAAAACTTCCATAACTGCATATAAATCCAAATCATCTCCAGGCAATCCTAGAGATACTGGCTCATCTTTAGATTGTGAAAAAACAGGCAAACTCAACAAAGCTGTTAATACTATTGCAATTGCTAAAAAACTATTTTTCATATTTTAGGTTTAAAATTAAATAATATTAATACATATTATAGATGCTAAATTACAAATAAATACTTTTCACTTCTGTATTTTCTTAAAAATTTCAATTCGAGTGTGTAATGATTGTTTTCATTTTTTAAAACACTAAAATTTACAGAGTCTTTTATTAGATAGTATAATCTGTCTCTTTAAAAAAAATTTAAAAAATAAAATTATTACATAATATTAGATTAAATTTGTAAGAACTATATTTTTAATAAGTGCTTTTTAAATAATTTTAAACTTAGTATAATTATGAAAAACAAAATTTTAATGTTAGGATTATTGGTTGTTTTTGCCACTTTATCCATTTCTTGCAATAAAAAAACAGAAGAAACAACAGCTGAGCCTTTAGTTGATAAAGAGCAAATAAAAATGGAGATTCAAGCCATCGAAAATACTTTTGCTGAACACTACAATTCAAAAAACACAGACAGCATAACCTATTATGCCGACGATGCAAAAAGTTTCTTTATCGGAAGAGAACCAATTACCGGTAAAGACTCGATTATAGAATATTTAAAGAATGATATTAAAGCCATTGAAAAGGGAATTAAATTCTCCTTTACAACCAATGAAGTACACGTTTCCAATGACGGAATTAATGTCACTGAAATCGGGCAGTACAAATTATTAGATTCGACAGGAATAAAAATTGAAAGCGGAAATTATTTTAGTGTATTCGAAAAAAGAAATGGAAAATACTTTTGTATCAGAGATATAGCCACTTCCGATATGCCAAGAGAAAGCAAATAAGAACTAAATTTATACCAAATAAAGAAAGTCATTTCAAAATATTTTTTGAGGTGACTTTCTTTTTTTGTAATAATCTAAAGAGCTAAAAACTGTTTTTTTCGCACATTGAAAAAAAATTAATCCAATAAAAATATTTTAAAAAAGCTAATATAAAACAAGTAAATTATATAAAAATCATACATAAATATGTAAAATTAGAACTTTGATTGTGAGTTAACTTTGCCTCTAATTAAATCAAAAAACGTGAAGTTGCTCAAAGATTACATTATGTTCTTTTTATTGCTATTGTATTTTTCTTCATCCAATGCACAGGTTCAAACTTTATTCAATGACAAAGTAGAACTAAAATCGATGGTAGCGAGATGGGAATTAGACTCCACTTCGGCAAGAGGAACTTTTTTGGTAACTCCATACAAATCAATTTATATTTTACCTTTTGTGTGGTCTAATAACGTCAACGAAAAGCCGAGTTCTGGAAATGAATCTCCAGATTATATTGCGCCCAATGTAGATTATGACAACATTGAATTGAAATTTCAATTGAGTTTTAAAACTAAAATTTTGCAAAGTTTTTTATGGGGAAAAGCCGATTTATGGATTGCTTATACTCAAGTTTCGCATTGGCAGATTTATAATGTTGACCTGTCTCGTCCTTTTAGAGAGATCAATTATGAGCCTGAAATCATCCTTAATTTTCCTGTAAAATTTAATTTTCTTGGTTTTAAAACCAGAATGATTGGAACTTCCTTTAATCATGAATCCAATGGCAAGAGCTTTCCAAATACAAGAAGTTGGAATAGAATAATTCTGTTTGCTGGTTTAGAAAGAGAAAATTGGAATATCTACATCAGGCCTTGGTATGTTTTTCGAGATTCAAAAGGAGACAATCCAGATATTTCAAAATATATTGGTAATGGCGACTTGACTGTAATTTATTCTAAAAACAAGAGTGTTTATACTTTTGAAGGAAGCCATAATTTTAATTTCAAAGGAGAAATGAGAGGTAATGCAGCATTTTCTTGGTCTTACCCCATAAAGGGAAATCTCAAAGGATACTTACAAGTTACGCACGGTTATGGAAATTCACTTATAGATTACAACAACAATCAAACTACGGTGGGAGTTGGTGTTTCCTTAATTGAATGGCAGTAAAATTTGAACAAATTTTAATACTGACAACAGTGGGTTTTACTAGTAAAAAAAGTTATATCTAGTAAAAATTTCAAATTTATACTGCTAAAAGATACCGAAATGAGACTCCTTTTTGAGACAACTCCTTTTTGATATAAATTCATACTAATTATAGTTTCTTTCTAGTTCAAATACTATATTATTTAAATAGTACCACTTTAAGTAGATTTAATTGTACCTTACACAAAAAAAGAATTGCTGTTTTAGCTTTTAAGCCAAATAGAAGGAAGAAAAAACCTTTATAAACAGCCTTATCATTCCAACACATTCCAATCTGAAATGTGTGAATTATATAACTTTTTTATAAAGTTATATAAGTCTTTTCAATGCGAATCGTTCGACTTTTACATTAACTATTTTTAATCACAAAATAATTTGAAATTATATATCAAATACATGGTTAGCAACCGTTGCAAAATGGCGGTAAAAGAAGAGCTAAAAAAACTCGGACTCCATTACATCGTAGTCGATTTAGGCGAAGTAGATATCATGGAAAACATTTCTATGGAAAAACGAACGGTTTTAAAAGCTAATTTGCTTCATTCAGGTCTTGAATTGATGGACGACAAAAAAGCTATGCTAATCGAGAAAATTAAAACTATAATCATAGAAATGGTGCACCACTCGAACGAAATTATCAAAGTTAATTTTTCGGATTATTTGAGTGAAAAAATGAATCACGATTATACCTATTTGTCTAATTTATTTTCAGAAGTTCAAGGAACAACCATCGAACAATATATTATTTCCCATAAAATTGAACGCATCAAGGAATTAATTATTTACGGCGAACACAATATCACCGAAATTGCTTGGAAAATGGGATACAGTAGTGTGGCACATTTATCGAGCCAGTTCAAGAAAGTTACTGGGCTTACTCCTTCTCATTTCAAACAATTGAAAGACAAAAGACGAAGTCCGATTGAAGAAATTTGATTTGAAAGCAATAGGAACAAACCTATTATCACAAAAAACATTATGAAACTCCTATTTGAAAAAAAAACGACTCTATTTTATATACTCTCAGCAATCCTGTTAACAACAGTTTTGCTGATTTTTTATGAAAATAATCAGAAAGTTATAGGTTCAAATATGATTCTGATGCACTCGCAAGATGTTATCAACAAAAGCGATGAAGTACAAATCGAAGCACTCAATATTGAAACTGGATTTAGAGGTTATCTGCTCTCTAAAAACGAAACTTTTTTAAAATCTTTTTACGATGCTGAAACCAAAATCTACACTGATTTAAGCCTTTTAGAATCACTCACAAAAGACAGTGAAAGCCAACAAAACAGAATCGATGAATTAAAAAAATTAGTTAATAATAGAATAGTTTTTACCAAAAAAAACATTGCAGCCAGACAACAAAATTTATGGAATGATTCGGAAAGAAATGCAATCCTTGAAAAAGGAAAATTGCTCACTGATAAAATTAAGAAATCTATTGTCACCATCAAAAATGAGGAATTTAAACTTCAGGCAGTTCGAAAAGTAGATAATAAAAAGAATAATGAATTTTCGGGAATTCTCTTTTTGTTATTAATTGTTTTCCTTGTAGCCATCTTTATTTTGGTGATTCTAATTATTAGCAATCAGAAAGAAAAAAATATCCAATTAGAAATCTATACTTCTAATCAAAAATCAGCTTCTCAATATGCTCTGAGTCTCATCGAGGCAAGTCTTGACCCACTGGTAACCATTAGTACTAAAGGGAAAATCATGGATATGAATGAAGCATTAGTCAATATTACTGGTGTAACTCGTGATGAACTTGTAGGCTCTGATTTTTTCGATTATTTTACCGATCAACAAAGTGCGCAGAAGGTCTATCAAGAAGTCTTTGAAAAAGGTTCCGTTGCCGATTCACCACTAACCATTCGCCATAAAGACGGGAAATTGACCGACGTTTTATTCAACGGTTCCGTTTATAGAAATGACAGTGGTGCTATTCTGGGTGTAGTAATTGTGGCCAGAGATATTGCGGAACAAAAATGGGCATTGGATTTACAAATTGCCAATAAAGAACTTGCCTATCAAAACCAAGAGAAAGAAAATAGAGCCAATGAATTGAGCATTGCCAATGAAGAACTTGCCTATCAAAATCAAGAAAAAGAAAACAGAGCCAATGAATTAGGCCTTGCCAATGAAGAACTTGCCTACCAAAATCAAGAGAAAGAAAACAGAGCCAATGAATTAGGTATTGCCAATGAAGAACTCGCCTACCAAAATCAAGAGAAGGAAAACAGAGCCAATGAATTAGGTATTGCCAATGAAGAGCTTCTTTATCAAAAAGAAGAAAAAACAAAAAGAGCCGATGAGTTAATAATTGCCGAAATTGAGCTGAATTTTCAAAATAAAGAGAAAGAAAAAAGGGAAATTGCCAATAAAGAATTGGAAGCACTTAGTTATTCAGCTAAACAAGCTTCTCAATATTCTTTGAGTTTAATTGAAGCCAGCCGTGACCCATTGGTAACCATAAACATTCAAGGTAAAATTACCGATATGAATGAAGCTACAGCAAACATAATTGGAATGTCAAAGGAAGAGCTTATAGATTCCGACTTTTTCGATTATTTCACGGAACAACAAAAAGCACGCGAAGTCTATCAAGATGTGTTTAAAAAAGGCTCCGTAGCCGATGCTCCGCTTACACTCCGAAATAAAAACGGCAAACTGACCGATGTGCTATTCAATGGCTCAGTCTATAAAGATGGCGACGGAAATGTACGAGGCGTCGTAATTGTTGCCAGAGATGTTACCGAACAGAAAAAAATTGCAACGGAACTGATAGAAGCAAGAGTTTTTGCTGAATTGGCAACTGAAATTGCCGAAGAAGAAAAAAGAAATGCCGAAGCCGCTACACTAATAGCCGAAAATGCTGTAAAAGCAAAACAACAATTTTTGTCCAATATGAGTCATGAAATACGCACACCGATGAACGCCATCATTGGATTTACAAAAGTGGTATTGAAAACGGATTTGACAGAAAAACAAAAGGAATATTTATCAGCCATAAAAATGAGTGGTGATGCCTTAATCGTTCTCATCAACGATATTCTGGATTTAGCAAAAGTAGATGCCGGAAAAATGACATTTGAGCAAATTCCGTTCAAATTATCCGCTTCAATTTCGGCTATGTTGCATGTATTTGAAACCAAAATTCAAGAAAAAAATTTAGAATTAGTCACCGAATATGACGCAAATATTCCAAAGGTATTATTAGGCGATCCCGTTCGTTTGCATCAAATTATTTTAAATTTAGTAAGCAATGCCATTAAATTTACATCAAAAGGAAGAATAACGGTAAGTGTCCTATTATTCGACGAAGATGACGAAAGTGCCACAGTAGAATTTGCGGTTTCAGATACCGGAATTGGCATTGATGAAAATAAAATGGAATCCATTTTTGATAATTTCCAGCAAGCCACCAGCGGCACTTCAAGATTATTCGGAGGAACGGGATTGGGTCTTGCAATAGTAAAACAATTGGTAGAACCCCAAGGAGGAACCTTAAATGTAAAAAGTAAAATTAATGAGGGATCCACTTTTAGTTTTACATTAAACTTTGCAAAAACAACTATTGACGCAGAATTAGAAGCCGAAAAAATCGAGATGGAAAATGAAATCAGGAATATAAAAGTATTGGTAGTTGAGGATATGCCACTGAATCAATTGTTGATGAAAACGCTTTTGGATGATTTTGGTTTTGTACGTGACATCGCCGAAAACGGAAAGATAGCCGTCGAAAAACTTCAGGAAAATGACTATGATATTGTTTTAATGGATTTGCAAATGCCTATAATGAATGGATTTGAAGCCACAGAATACATCCGAAAGACATTGAAATTAGACCTTCCAATTATTGCGCTTACGGCTGATGTAACCACAGTAGATGTTGCAAAATGCAAAACCGTGGGTATGAATGATTACATAGCAAAACCGGTTGACGATCGCGAATTATACAATAAAATAATTAGTTTGGTAAAAAAAACAACCCTTCAAAAAGAAACTCCAAAAGAGGTTGAAGTTATTGAAAATATTGAAAAGGAAAGTACAATTAAATACACCAATTTAGAATACTTAAACACCAGAACAAAATCAAATCCTAAATTAATGAAGGAAATGATTGCAATCTATTTGCAGCAAACACCTCCATTGCTTGAGGCCATGCGGCAAAGTGTAATAGATAAAGATTGGCCTTTATTAGCAGCTGCTACACATAAAATTATTCCATCTTTTTCTATAATGGGTATGAGTAGTGATGTAGAAAATAGAGCAAGAAAAATTCAAGAAGCTGCCAAAGCCGGACAATTTACAAATGAAACGGAACAAATGGTCTCCCAATTAGAAACCATTTGTAATCAAGCTTGCAAAGAACTAGAAATAGAATTTAACCTTATAAAAAATACTTAATCGTGAAAAAAGAAAACATAATAAAACTTTTCCTAGTTGATGATGACGCCTTGTTTCTTAAATCATTGGAAATTGAATTTATGGAACATGCTGATTTCACAGCTGAAACCTATATCATCCATACTTTTGCAACAGGCGAATTGTGCTTGGAGAATTTAGAACTGAATCCAGACGTTATTATCTTAGATTATCATCTGGATGGTATTGATGCAAATGCGATGAACGGCCTGGAAACATTAGACAAAATAAAAGCCGTCAATCAGGATTTTCCTGTCGTGATGCTATCGTCACAAGACAAAATTGATGTAGCCATAAACTGTATGCACCATAAGGCTTTCGATTATGTAGTCAAAAGCGAAACGGCTTTTTTACGCCTACAAAAAATTATTTCTACCATTTTTCAATATAAAAAAATGGAAAAAGAATTAAGTTGGTATATGGATCGAATGTAATTATACCCTTTATTCTAAAACAGTATTAATCTGCCTTCTTACCTACAAATGATGCAATTTCTAATTGAAATTGCATCATTTTTTTTTATCTCAAATCATTGTACAAAAATGTGTGAATGATATAACTCTTAAAAAGAATTGTATAATAATTTTTAGGGTAAACAAACTCAACTTTGTGCATTACAAAAAATCAATTTTTATAAAAATTAACCTTTAAATTTAAATAGTATGAATCTAAAAAGAATTTTTGGAGCATTGCTCACAGGCCTTGGAATTGCTGGTCTTATTTACACTGCAGTAGTTTTTTCTAGCACCTCTGGAGACACGCGGGATATAAAAGAACTTATCATTTACGGCGTACTCGGTATCGTATTTTTCGCATCAGGAATCAGCCTAGTACGTACAACAAAAGACGAATCATAAAACATACCTACCCTGAATATTCAAATAGTTGTGAATAAAAATATCAAAAGTCGAAATTAAATTTTAGGGAATGTTTTTTTTGTTTTTTGGTTGGAGGTTGCTGTAAAAAGCAATCTCTCTTTTTTTTAAACCGTACAACTATTGCTTTCAAATCAGTAAAAATAATCTGTGAATGTTATAATTATTTACTAAAGTTATGTAACATTCTAACTATCAATTTATAGAAATTTACATATAGAAATAATGGAATTTAATTTCTGTAAAAAACAGTCAATGTCGTTTCGTCAAGAGAAGAAGTTACTCACCACTAATAATAAATTAATGGTACTAACAAATGACTTTGATGTTTTTTAAATTATTTAAGAATTTTAAACAGTACTATTATAATAGCAAAAATTGGAATTACTGAAGATCATTTGCAAAAATGCAATCGTATTACTTTCTGTTGTTTTGGCAGATGAGATGACGCTTTACGTCAAAACTAGAAAATTTCACTGGAATGTAGCCGGGCTAAGTTTTATGGAATTACATAAATTATTCGAATCGCAATACACGGAACTAGAAGCTATTATTGATAATATAGATGTATCAGCCGATGAAAATCTCGATGCTGGAACTGCTGATTTGGTCACTGGAATTATCCAACAACACGAAACCACAGCTTGGATTTTGAGAAAGTATTTGGCTTAAAATAAAAAAATAATTTGCTAAAATTGTTTTTTTTGGTTGGCGGCTGTCTTCATAGACAGTCGCTTTTTTTTATGGAATTCGCACCTCATATTTTTAGTAAAAAGAGTAAATAATGCAACTTATATCTAAAGTTATATAACATTTACCCTGCGGCAATGTCTGACCTTTACTTTCCGATAATTCCCTGTTTTTAAGGAGAAAAATCGACTTGAAAAGCAAAAATATAAAGATGAAAACTACTAAAAAATTAGGAATATGGATGGATTATTCCACAGCCAATTTAATTGAATATAAATTAGATTCCTACGAAATAAAAAGCATCAATTCTGGGTTTTCAAACCAAGAAAAAAACGAAGTTTTAGATAATAGTAAAAGCCTGATAAACAATAATGAGAATCAACAGCTTTCTAATTATTTTAGAAGAATAGGGGAACAAATCAAGGAATACAACGAATTAGTTCTCTTCGGTTCTACCAATGCCAAAATTGAATTACACGCCATTTTGAAAGAAGAAAAGCCATTCCAGAATATAAAAATCGAAATTAAAAACACCGATAAAATGACTGATAATCAAAAAAAATATTTTGTGAAAAGTTATTTTTCAGAAGTTTAGCTATCTAACTCTAAAAAAACCATTCTATTTAATATAAAACTATACTATTTTGACTCTATATCTAAAAAATGTTTTTAATGATGCGGGCAATGTAACCCAATTTACTTTGAGATTTTTCAAAGAACTGTTCAAACCGCCCTTTCAATTCAGGGAATTTATCAGACAATGCTATGCTGTTGGATACAAAACATTGCCTTTAATAAGCATAACAGGATTTATTATGGGATTGGTTTTGACCATTCAATCACGTCCAACATTATTAAAATTTGGAGCGGAATCCTGGTTGCCCA
Organism: Flavobacterium sp.; assembly: GCA_035433125.1. Classification (GTDB taxonomy): domain Bacteria; phylum Bacteroidota; class Bacteroidia; order Flavobacteriales; family Flavobacteriaceae; genus Flavobacterium. The sequence continues at coordinate 2,873 of DAORUG010000042.1, read as the reverse complement.
GTATGGTTTCGTTGTCCATAATCCGAGAAATTGCTCCAGTTATAACCGCGCTGATTTGTGCGGGAAAAATTGCTTCGGGAATTGGAGCCGAATTGGGTTCTATGAAAGTCACCGAGCAAATTGATGCAATGGAAGTTTCGGCCATAAATCCTTATAAATATTTAGTAGTTACCCGAATTTTGGCGACCACATTGATGGTGCCACTTTTGGTAATTTTTGCCGATTTTATTGGTATTTACGGTGGTTATGTAGGCTACAACATTCACGGAAATATGACTTTGTTCCGTTATTTCTCGGATGTGTTGGAGCATCTTGAATTTTTAGATTTTTTTCCTGCTGTTATCAAAACTTTTTTCTTTGGGTTTTTTATTGGATTAATAGGCTCTTACAAAGGTTTTAATGCTTCAAACGGAACAGCAAGTGTAGGAATTGCAGCAAACGAAGCGGTGGTTACGGCTTCCCTTTCTGTTTTTATTATCGATATGATGGCCGTTCAACTAACCGATTTATTTTTCTAAAACTATGGAAACAAAACCTATAATAGCCATTACGAATTTGTATAAATCTTTTGGGGATAACGAAGTTTTAAAGGGAATTAATCTCACCGTACAAGACGGAGAAAATTTAGTTATTCTGGGACGCTCCGGTTCAGGAAAATCCGTAACCATCAAATGTTTGGTGGGATTAGTCAACGCTGATAAAGGAGAAATTAAAATTTTTGACAATGAAATTACGGCTTTAAATAACGATGAAATCAACGAAATCAGAACGAGTATTGGTTTTATGTTTCAAAATGGTGCTTTGTATGATTCGATGTCGGTAAGGCAAAACTTGAGATTTACATTAAAACACCACACTCAAAAATTAGAAGAATCAGAAATAGAAAGTAAAATTAGCGAAGCCTTAGAAAGCGTTGGTTTAGCGGAAGCAATAGACAAAATGCCCGCTGAATTATCTGGTGGAATGAAAAAAAGAATCGCATTGGCAAGAGCCATCATCATCAAACCAAAGATTATTTTGTATGACGAACCCACTTCTGGTTTAGACACGATTACCTCGAGAGAAATCAGCGAATTGATACTGTCGGTTCAAAAAAAATACAAAACAAGTTCCATCATAATTACCCACGATATGGCTTGTGCAAAAACAACAGGCAATCGAATCTTAATCCTCCAGGAGGGACAAATTAAAGCCGAAGGTACGTATGCCGAATTAGAGAAAAGTGAGGACGAATGGGTACACTCCTTTTTTATATAAACCCCAAAAAAATAATAATAAATAGCAACAATATGAATAAAGATACCGGATCAAATTGGAAATTAGGAATGTTTGTAATCGTAGGAATACTACTTTTCATTATCACCATATATTTTGTTGGAAAACAGCAAAATTTATTTGGAGACACCTTTAATTTGAAATCAAAATTTAAAACCGTTAGTGGTTTAAAAGTGGGGAACAACGTGCGTTTCTCAGGGATAAATGTGGGAACCGTTAGCGAAATCGAAATAATAAATGATTCGACAGTACAAGTAGTTTTATTGATGGAGGAAGACGTTCAGAAATACATTAAAAAAGATGCTTTGGCCAGCATTGGTTCCGATGGATTGATGGGGGACAAAGTAATGACTATTTCGCCAGGAACCTTATCGAATGAAACCGTGAAAGACAACGACTTTATCAAATCAAAAAGTGCTGTTGAAATGGAAGATTTGATGAAAAGTGTAAAAACGAGTGTGGATAATGCCGAAGTGATAACGGCTCAATTAGCTGAATTTACCTATAACATGAATAACGGGGAAGGCACTTTGGCTAAATTGATGAATGACAAAGAATTTGCCAATAGTTTGAAAAAAACACTTGCCAATTTGGAAGCCAGTACCAAGGAATTTTCAACGTTTACAGCGAGTATGAACAACGGAAAAGGAATCCTTTCAAAAGTGGTAAACAATGAACAATTGGGTACAAAAGTAGATTCGACCATGTCCAATATGGAAAAAGGATCGAAACAACTAACCGAACTTATGGAAGCTGCCAAACATAATTTTTTGTTTAGAGGATATTTTAACAAACAGAAAAAAGCAGAAGATAAGAAGGATGAAGAATTAGAAAAAGAATTGCTAAAAGAATCTGAAAAACAAGATGAATTAGAAAAGCAACAAGAATCCAAGGATATTAAAACAGATAAAAAATGAAAACAAAAACTATCGGAATAGCGTTGATTGTAATTGGTATTGTTATGACCATTTATACGGGTTTCAACTATGTCACTACCGAAAAAGTGGTAGATTTAGGACCAATACAAATTAACAAAGAGGAAAATCATCCTGTTCAGTGGGCTCCTATTGTTGGAGTAATCGTAATTGTAATTGGCGGTTTTCTAGTGGTTAAGGGTTCCAGCAAAAAGGAATAAAGGATTGGATAGTGGGTAAAAGAATACATCGAATATGTGAACATTATAACATTTTCGGAAAGTTATATAACATTTTTATTGGCCAACCCATTCATCTTTGTAAAGTCAGGAAAAATTATTTATCCACCACAAAACAATTCAAATGAAAGCAATTAAAGACCTACTCAATTCAGTAAAATCACTTAGCGTGTCAACCGAACAAGAAGATTTAATCGCTATCCGCAATAGTTATGCAAAACCCAGTCGTGAAGTTGCAATGTCCTATAATGAAGCGAACAACAAGCTGGAGCAAAACTATTACAACAAATTTAGTGGTTGTTCTGTGAAGGCACAAAAAGACAATTTATTTGACTACAGTTCTTTACTTGAGAATTAAATTATTTCAGAAACTAATATTTTTTTACTGATGAAATCCGAAAACGAGCTATACTCTGACATTCTAAACACTACAATGAAAATAAAA
>DAORUG010000041.1:0-22537 GCA_035433125.1 Flavobacterium sp. | reverse complement strand
CATCAATTAAACTAAAAAGTGTTACAGCATTATGATTGGTAGAAGATTTGAATAAAAGTAATGCACCAACAGGAAACCCATTCTTAATTGAGTCAATAAAACTTTTCTTTTGGTCTTTATTCCAAACTAAAGTTCTTTGAAATTTTGGAATTTCAATTTTATTTTTTTTGGGACTAGTTTCAGTCAATGCCAAAATTAGATCTTCAATTGTCCAAGTATCAGTTTCTGTATAATTTTTTGACATTTCCTTATTTAGATATTTTTGATTTAAAATTTCACACAATTCATAAATTCTCATTATTAAAATAATAACCAGCCTCAAAAATCAAGTAGTACAACTTTTATCGAATAGAAACTATTTATCATCCAAATATATAAAAAATATTTCTTGTAAGAAAATATTTCTTTAGAATAATTTTTTGGTCAAACCAACACAACCCTACATTTATCAATCCCTCCATTTTTATAATCCTTATGAATGCTTATATTTGCGGTCATTAATTTTAGCTTCATTTTATGACAACTACAAACAGACGTTTTCCTGCTGAATGGGAAAAACAACAAGGCATTTTATTGTGTTTTCCGCATAATGGCAACGATTGGCCAGGAAAATATGAAGCTATTCAATGGGCTTTTGTAGAATTCATCAAAAAAGTAGCCACTTTCGAGCAAGTATTTTTAGTCGTTTCTGATGAAAAGTTAAAAGAAAAAGTTACAGAAATGCTGGAAACAGCAACCGTTCAATTGAGCAATGTTTCTTTTATCATTCATAAAACCAACCGAAGTTGGATGCGGGATTCGGGTCCGATTGTTGTTCAAAACGGTACGAAAAGAGAAGCTTTGAATTTCAATTTTAATGGTTGGGCAAAATATAAAAACATCAATTTAGACAAGTATGTTCCTATAAAAGTGAGCGAATTTCTAAAACTTCCTGTTACCCAAGTTTTATACAACGGAAAACCTGTAATTTTAGAAGGTGGAGCAATTGACTCCAACGGAAAAGGTACTTTGCTAACTTCTGAGGAATGTTTGATGCATCCCGATATTCAGGTTCGAAATCCAGGTTTTACCAAGGAAGATTACGAAGCGGTTTTCAAGGAATATTTAGGAATTACCAACGTAATTTGGTTAGGCGACGGAGTTGAAGGCGATGATACTCACGGCCATATCGACGATTTGTGCCGATTTGTAAATGAAGACACCATTATTACTATCGTTGAATCAAATCCTAATGACAACAATTACAAACCTTTGCAAGACAACTTGAAACGTTTGCAAAATGCGAAGTTGGAAAACGGAAAATCTCCAAAAATAGTGGAATTGCCAATGCCAAAACGCATCGATTTTGATGGTTTGCGATTGCCAGCGAGTTATGCTAATTTTCTGATTTTGAATAATTGTGTGTTAGTTCCAACTTTCAACGACAGCAATGACAGAACCGCTTTGAACATCATCGCCGATTGTTTCCCTGATAGAGAAATTATCGGAATAAATGCAATCGATTTGATTTGGGGTTTTGGAACATTACATTGTTTGAGTCAACAAATTCCGGAATAAAAGACTTAGATTGTCTTTTATAAAAAGTAAACTGTTGACAGTCGATATTCAATAATCAACTGAATTATTTTTTTGTTGGAGCTACACTAGAATTCAGATAAAAGAACAATCTCAAAGTGTGATTCATATCATACTGATAACCCGTAGCTTTTTGTTGATACACATTCATATAACCAAAATCAAAACTCAATTTGGGATTGATGGATTGTTTGATGCCAACAAAGAATCGGTTTTGATCAAAAGTATTATAGACAATATCTTTTCCAAATTGTATCAATAATTCATCCGACAAAACCAGTGAAGGAGCTTTTTTATTCTTAAAAATGGGAATAGTAGTGCTGATTAAATACCGAACGCGATTCGAGAATTTATTTTCTCCCGTTTCAACATCATTGACAATTATTTCTTGCCAGCGTTGCTCGTTTCTTAACCTTTGAAGAATACTCACATTTCCTGATTTAGTATTCATTTGAACTTGTTGATAAATTCTGTTTTCATCCGAGAAAGTACTCCAAGTTGGGTTTCTTGGTGCCAACCACATATGAGCATAACCTCCTGTAAATGAAAATTTTGAATTCGGAATATAAGCTATACCACCTCTCAAAAAGAAAAAATTATTGTCTTGAAAAAAATCATTGGTTCGAAGATGAACATCGGCAGCAACTCCCCAATGTGGGCTAAATTTGGTAACTGTATTAAGAGAAACCCAAGTTTGAAACTGATGATTGATTTCTTTTTCTTTGACTGTTTGGGATAAAAGCACTAACGGAAATAATAAAAATAGTAACTTAAGTAATTTTGATTTCAAAGTATATTAATTTAAATTGTGTAAATTTTTTTCGAATGCAAATTTACTTTATCAAGAACTGGAGTACAAGTTTTCAGCTATCTAATCTGTAGGAAAAACATAATTTATTTTTATTCTATTTAGGTAATATAGTTTATGCTACATCTGTTTAATCAAAGAAATAGCCTTCTCTAAATTGTATGCGCCATCAATCGCATTTTTATCAAAAACCATCATATAATTATAATTGGAACCCGAAAGTCGAGCCCAAGATTTTCCCAATATCAACTTTGCAGCGGTATCAGGATTATTCAAATGAGAACCTTTGGTTTCCACAACGATTACTTTATTGGTTTTGGTAACCAGAATAAAATCTGGATAATGATTGGATTTAAAACCGTTCAAAGCAAAAGTATACCAAGAGTATAGATTCAGTATAGATTCAGTATGGATTCAGTATGGATTCAGTATGGATTCAGTATGGCTGTGGTACCCCCAATCTGACCCCAAAAAAATGTAATTTACTTCCAGACAAATCCAAACAACGGATTGGATAGTGCTCAAATAGGGAAGAAAGCCCCATCAAAGCCCCATCAAAGCCTAGTCTGTGGTACCCCCAAAAAGCATAAAAAAACAATACCATTGTGCATAAAAAAAGCCACAACAGTCGTTATAGCTCATTTTTAGTATAATAATTCTGGACTAAAATCCCTAATATTCCAACAACTCCAACAACGTTTTCTCAAACCTTCCTTTCGGCAAATACTGGTCTTCCAAAGCTTTGGTAAAAGGAATCGGGCTGTCTAAACTCGCCACACGTTGTACCGGAGCATCAAGATAAGTAAAACAATTTTCCATAATCAAAGCCGAAATATCGCTGGCAATGCCACCAAAGAGAGAATCTTCTTGGTAAACAATGGCTCTTCCGGTCTTCTTTACAGAAGTATAAATAGCATCCGTATCCAAAGGCTGCAAGGTTCTTAAATCCAACACATCAGCTGATATTTCAGGGTTTTTAGCCAATGTGTCCAAAGCCCAATGCACTGCCGCACCATAAGCAATAATAGTAACTTGGTTTCCTTCTTTCAGCAAAGCGGCTTTTCCCAACGGAATCGTGTAATAATCAGTAGGAACCTCTTGATGAACGCTGCGATACAATTGTTTGTGTTCAAAAAACAAAACCGGATTCGGATCGTTAATGGATTCATTCAACAATCCTTTGGCATCATACGGAAAGGCGGGATAAACTACTTTCAAACCGGGTGTTTTAGTAAACCAGGCTTCGTTGGTCTGCGAATGAAAAGGCCCAGCTTGAGTGCCACCACCGCAAGGCATCCGAACCACAACATCGGCTTTTTCCTGCCAACGGTAATGCGTTTTCGCCAATAAATTCACAATCGGGTTGAAACCTGTAGAGACAAAATCGGCAAACTGCATCTCGACAATCGCTTTGTACCCATTGATAGACAATCCCATTCCAGCCGAAACAACCGCGCTTTCGCAAATGGGTGTATTGCGAACTCGTTCATTTCCAAACTGCTCGACAAAACCCTCAGTAATCTTGAAAGCACCTCCATATTCGGCAATATCCTGCCCCATAATAACCAAGTTATCATAACGCTCCATAGACTGTCGCAAACTACTGGAAATAGCATCAATGAAACGAATATTTTTTGTTTCAGTTGAAGGTGTAACTTCTTGAAATTCAAATGATTTATAAACATCATTTAATTCTTCATCATAACTGGCTTCAATCTCAGGTTCTGCATTGGCAAAAGCCAGATTTTCATCAATTTCATTCTTGATTTCACTTCTTAAATTGGAATCAAAATCGTCTGAAAGAATGTTTTTTTCTTTTAAATAATTCCTGTAATTTTCTACTGGATCTTTGGCTGCCCACTCTTCCATCAAGGCCGACGGAACATATTTAGTGCCACTCGCCTCTTCGTGACCGCGCATTCTAAAGGTTTTGAATTCCAATAAAACAGGACGGGGATTTGCCTCCATCGAAGCTTTCAATTCTGATAATTTGGTATAGACTTCCAGAATATTATTCCCATCCAGAATATGGCTTTCCATTCCGTAACCTATTCCCTTATCGGCAATATGTTCACAACGAAACTGCTCATCTGTTGGGGTTGATAAACCATAACCATTATTCTCGACAATAAATAAAACGGGTAATTCCCAAACGGCGGCAATATTCAAAGCTTCATGAAAATCGCCTTCGCTTGTAGCCCCTTCGCCAGTAAATACGGCTGTTATCTTTCCGTTTTGCTTTAGTTTATTGGCCAAAGCTATCCCATCAGCAATACCCAATTGAGGTCCCAAATGCGAAATCATCCCAATAATCTTGAATTCTTGTGTGCCAAAGTGAAAACTGCGGTCACGACCTTTGGTAAAACCATTAGCTTTGCCCTGCCATTGCGAAAAAAGTCGGTGTAACGGAATATTTCTTCCCGTAAAAACACCTAGATTTCGGTGCATTGGTAAGATGTATTCGTCAGCATCCAGAACTGCTGTAACGCCCACAGCAATAGCCTCCTGACCAATTCCGGAAAACCATTTGGAAACCTTTCCTTGCCGAATCAGAATCAACATTTTTTCTTCGATTAGCCTTGGTAAAACCAATCTTTTATATAAATCTAATAATTGTTCGTTGCTAAGATTTTTGCTGTCGAAAGTCATGAAAATTGCTTTTTTAAAGTCTTTCAAAAGTATAAAAAAATAACAGTATCGCCTGCTAATGTTATATTTTTATTGCACATAAATAAAAAAATGAGATTGGTGTGAATCAATCTCATTTTTCCAGAATTAAAAAAATAACTATTCTTTTTTAACAAATTCTCGGCAATTGTTCCCCAATCAATGGACTCACAACCCTTTTGCCTCCAAAAGCACTTTCTAAAATTATTTTGCTTTTATTTTCGTTCGTTATTGTACCAATTATAGAAGGATTTTGCCCCAATGATTTTAAGATTTCCATAATCTCATTCTCCACAGATTCAGCAACAATACAGGCAAAAACACCTTCATTGGCAACATATAATGGGTCTAAACCAAGAATTTCGCAAGCACTTTGCACTTGCGTGTCGACCAGAATTTTTTCGTCTTCCAAGAGCATTCCGAGATTACTTTCAGTCGTGATTTCATGCAAAACCGAAGCCAATCCGCCGCGTGTAGCATCTCTCAAAAAATGGATATCGTCGCCACATTGGTCCATCAATTTTTCTACAATAAAATTGAGGTTGTTGGTATCGCTAAGGATTTCGCTTTCAAACTGCAAACCTTCTCTTTCTGACATAATCGCCATTCCGTGAGAAGCAATGGGCATATTAACAATGATAGAATCACTGGCTTGTATTCTGTCAATGCTGATATTGGCTTTTTCGTGCAAAACACCAACACCTGAAGTATTAATATAAATTTTGTCGCCTTTCCCTTTCTCGACCACTTTAGTATCACCGGTGACAATAAAAACACCTGCTTTGTCAGCCGTCGCTCTTATCGATTTAATGATTTCGGTAAATTCATCCAATCCAAATCCTTCTTCAATAATAAAGGCTAAAGACAAATATTTAGGAATAGCACCACACATCGATAAATCATTCACAGTGCCGTTCACGGCCAATTCGCCAATGTTTCCACCCTTAAAAAAAATTGGATGAATCACATAACTATCGGTAGAAAAGGCTAGTTTCCCTTGAATATCCAGAAAAGCGCCATCGTGTCTCACATTGAGAATCGGATTGTTTAAATGTTTAAAAATCACTTCATTCAAAAGTTGGGTCGTATGCTCCCCTCCGCTTCCGTGATGCAGGTTTATTTTCTCGTTGTTGTCTTGTAGGTTTGACATTAATTAAATTTTATAATAAATTAGGGTTTAAATCTATCATCTGCAATTGAAAACTGCTTACTTCAACCTGCTATCTGAAATCTGCACCTGCAACCTGAAATCTTCCATCTTCCATCTGCAACCTGCTATCTGAAATCTGCACCTGCAACCTGAAATCTGCACCTGCCATCTGCTATCTGCAATCTGAGTTCTGCAATCAAATCCCTTCTCCCATTTGTTTTAAAACGGTCATTGTAGATTTCGCTTCCTCTTCATTGATGATTCCGATAGCAGCTCCAACGTGGACCAATAAATAATCACCAATTTTAGCTTCAGGAACCAAGGCTAAATTGACTTCTTTGATAACGCCTTCAAAGGAAACGCTTCCAATTCTGAAGGTTTCATCCAATTCGACAATGATTTTTTCTAATTTTCCTGGTATGGCTAAACACATAAGGTTAGGATTTTAATGATTTTTTTAGAAAGTTATACCAATTTTCCATGCCTTGCCCCGTATAAGCTGAAACTTCAAAAAACACGAGATTGGGATTCACTTTTTTAGCATAATCCTTCAACTTTTCGATATCGAATTTAAGATAAGGCAACAAATCAATTTTATTGATGATACACACTTGAGAACCATAAAACATATCGGGATATTTGATCGGTTTATCTTCTCCTTCAGTGATGGAAATGATGACCACTCGACTGTTTTCACCCAAATCAAACATCGACGGACAAACCAAATTTCCCACATTTTCAATCATCATCAAAGAACCGTCTTTGGGCGAAAGTTCTTTCACCGCTTTGGCAATCATTTCACTATCCAAATGACAACCTTTACCAGTATTGATTTGGATTACAGGAATATGGAGTGCGGCTATTCTATCGGCATCATTGGTAGTTTGCTGATCGCCTTCTATTACATTAAAAGAAATTTCGTTTTTCAAATCGGCAATCGTGCGTTCCAATAAAGATGTTTTTCCGGAACCCGGAGAACTCACTAAATTGATGGCAAAGATGTTTTTGGCATCAAAATAACCCCTATTCCGTTCCGCCAACAAATCGTTTTTATGCAAAATTTCTCTTTCCAAATCAATTTCTTTGAAATGGTGGTGGCTGTGTTGATGATCGTCGTCGTGATGATGGTGCTCGTGGCTATGATCGTGGTCATGTCCGTGCTCATGAGTATGCGAATGTGCATGTTGTTCGTGACCGTGACTGTGTACGTGAGAATGTTGAACAGTTGTACCATCCACTTTAATGATTCGGACTTCATTATCATCGGAATTGCATCCACAAGTTACACACATAATAGTATAATTAGTTTATTATTAATTTCTTTATTTTCAACTCTTTGCCCGAAATAATAGTTTTAAATGGGCTATTGCATTGGGGACAGGAATCATAAATCTTTTCTAAACGATATTCAGTGTCACATTCTGCACAAATAGCAATACCTTCAGGTTCAAATATAGTGATTTTGGAATTTTCTAAAACGGTGTTTTTTGCAGCTAATTCCCAAACAAAATATAAAGATTGAATTTCTACTCCGGACAGTTTTCCTATTTCTAAAACAATTTCTAAAACTTTTTCACCATCGGCGGCATCTACCTCATTTTCAGTTGTCTTAATAATAGAAGTTACTATAGATAGCTCGTGCATAATTACATTAAATAGATTAGCCTCTAATTATGATATTCACAAATAAACAATTAATTTATTTAAAATTATATGATAAATATCATATTTATAATACATATAATACAATATATTTGATAGGTTACAAGGTTTATAAAAATTATTAATTTTTTCAAACAATACATTATGGAACAAAAGATCAAAACCAATGAAACGTATTACGAAAGTATCATCAGACAAGGATACAATCGTAGAGATTTTTTAAAGTTTGTTGCATTTATTGGAGCCTATATGGGGGTAGAATCATCAGCTTTAGGGCAAATTGCCAAGACGCTTTCTACAAAACCAAGATTACCAGTGATTTGGGAACATTTTCAGGAATGTACCTGTTGTAGTGAATCTTTCATTCGTTCTGATCATCCTATTGTTGCTGATATTATTCTGGATAAAATTTCCCTTGATTATACACTTACTTTAATGGCCGCTTCCGGACATCAAGCCGAAGCTGCCAAGAAAGCCACTATGGAAAAATACAAAGGAGAATATATACTTTGTGTAGAAGGTTCAATTCCTATGGGCGACGACGGAAATTATTGTTGTATTGGCGGTAGAAGCGCAATCGATATAGTGAAAGAAGCTGCGGCTGGAGCCAAAGCCATCATCGCTTGGGGAAGTTGTGCTACTTCAGGTTGTGTTCAAGCTGCAAAACCTAATCCAACGGGAGCTGTTTCTATCGATCAAATTATCACTGATAAACCAATTATTAATGTTCCCGGCTGTCCTCCTATTGGCGAAGTTATGGCAGGAATTATTGTTCACGTGGTGGCTTTCGAAAGACTACCGGAATTGGACAATGCAGGAAGACCTAAAGCTTTCTATTCAAAACGAGTGCATGACAGTTGTTACCGAAGACCTTATTTTGATGCTGGATTATTTGTCGAAAATTTCGATGATGAAAATGCAAAAAAAGGATATTGCCTCTATAAAGTGGGTTGCAAAGGACCAACTACTTATAACGCATGCGGAAACATCAAATGGAACGGAGGCGTTAGTTACCCAATTCAATCCGGACATGGTTGCTTGGGTTGTAGTGCCAAAGGATTCTGGGATGCAGGCAGTTTCTACTCCAGAGACATAGCAATAGGTGGTGGAATCGAAAGTGATGCCGATACTCTAGGAAAAGTAGCTCTTGCAGCTGTTGGCGTAGGTGTTTTGGCACACGGAACGCTTTCTAATGTTTCCAAAAGAAAAGAATTAGCAAGAAGAATTTCGGATGGCGAAAAAGTAGAAGCAAAATTAAAAGACTAATCAACCCAAAAATAATTCAAAATGGCAGAAAGAATCGTTGTTGACCCAATCACAAGAATTGAAGGGCATTTAAGAGCCGAAGTTGAAATTACTGACGGTACTATAAAAGAAGCTTTTTTATCCTCAACTATGGTTAGAGGTCTAGAAAATATTGTTAAAGGAAGAAATCCAAAAGATGTTTGGGCATTTGTTCAAAGAACCTGTGGCGTTTGTACTACCATACACGCCACAACCTCCGTAAGAGCCGTTGAAGATGCTTTGGGAATTAAAGTACCACCCAATGCTGAAATGGTTCGAAATATTATGACTGGAGCATTGTATATTCACGATCACGTAGTTCACTTTTATCACCTTCACGCCTTTGATTGGGTGGATGTTGTAAGTGGATTAAGTGCCGATCCTGTTAAAACTTCACAATTAGCCCAAAGTATTTCCAATTGGCCGAAAAGTTCTCCGGGCTACTTTTCTGATTTACAAAAAAGACTCAAAAAGTTTGTCGAAAGCGGACAATTAGGCATTTTTGCCAATGGTTATTGGGGACATCCTGCCATGAAATTACCTCCTGAAGCCAATTTGATGGCAACCGCACACTATTTGGAAGCTTTAGAATGGCAAAAAGAAATTGTAAAAGTTCACGCTATCTTCGGAGGAAAAAATCCGCATCCTAATTATTTGGTCGGTGGAATGGCTTGCGCTATTAATATTGATGATGCCAGCGGACTCAACGCCGAAAGATTAGCAATGGTTCAAAAATTGTTGATTCAAGGTAAAGAATTTGTAGAACAAGTGTATATTCCTGATGTTTTGGCGATTGCCGGATTTTATAAAGATTGGGGAGCTATTGGTGGTTTCCATAATTTTATGAGTTTTGGTGATTTCCCAATGCAAGGCTACAATAATACAGACAACAATACTTTTAAATTCCCATCAGGAGTCATTTTGAACAAAGATTTAACCAAAGTTCACGACCTTGATTTGCGAAATTTAAAAACAGTCGAAGAATATGTAAACAATTCTTGGTACGATTATTCCGGTGACGGCAACGCAGGTAAACATCCTTGGAGTGGCGAAACCAAAATTAATTATACAGGTCCAAAACCGCCTTACACTCATCTTGATGTAGAACAAAAATACAGTTACATCAAAACACCAAGATGGAAAGGTCAGGCTATGGAAGTAGGTCCACTGGCAAGAACATTAATAGGGTATGCCTCTGGAAGACCTGAATACAAAGAGATTGTTGATGCTACGCTTTCTAAATTACAAGTTCCTGCTGCTGCACTGTTTTCTACTTTAGGAAGAACTGCTGCAAGAGCTTTGGAAACTCAATTAGTAGCAGGCTGGAATCTTGAATTCTTTGATACCCTTATTAATAATATCAAAAATGGAGACACCAGAATGGCAAATATGGACAAATGGGAAACCAGTTCTTGGCCATCAGAAGCTAAAGGGGTTGGTTTAGTGGAAGCTCCTCGTGGTGCATTAAGCCATTGGATAGTCATAAAAGACGGCAAAACCGAAAACTACCAACAAGTAGTTCCATCTACTTGGAATGCTTCTCCTAGAGATCCAAAAGGACAAAGATCGCCTTACGAAAGTGCATTATTAAATACCCCTGTGGCTAATTCTGAATTGCCTTTAGAAATCATTAGAACCATTCACTCTTTCGACCCTTGTATTGCTTGCGCTGTGCATTTATATGACGAAAATGGAAACATTATCAATCAAGTAAATGACATCTCTGTTTGTAATGTGTAACCCTTAAATTCCATTTTTATGGCAATACAAGAATATAAAAGAGCCTACATTTGGCAACTGCCAGTTAGGATATTTCATTGGGCCAATGCCTTAGCAATAACGGTTTTAATTGTGACAGGGCTTTTGATTTCGCATCCTCCGGGAATAATTTCTAATGGTGAAGCATCTACCCAGTTTTGGTTTGGATACATCCGTAAAATTCATTTTATGAGTGCTTATGTGATGGTCGCAGTATTGGTAATGAGAGTGTATTGGGCATTCGTAGGGAATAAATATTCCAGTTGGAAAGTCTTTGTACCTTTCGATAAAGAAGGATGGTCAAGTGTTTGGCATACGTTGAAACACGATATTTTTCTTCAAAACGAAAAAGAATACGACTACAAAAAAAGCATCTTCGTGGGTCATAATGATATTGCAGCTATTTCCTATCTTGTGATGTTTATCATGGCCTTTGTAATGATTTTTACCGGGTTTGGCTTGTATGCAGATAATGCTACTTGGTTTCTTCCAAAAATGTTTGCTTGGGTTCCAGAATTTCTGGGCGGTGATATGAATACCAGATTGATTCATCACGTAACTATGTGGATTTTTATACTTTTTTCATTTGTACATGTATATCTTGTATTATTCCACGATTGGCTCGAAGGACGAGGCGAATCATCAGCAATGGTAAGTGGTTATAAATTTGTGAGATCCGAAAGAACAAAAGCGGCACCTAAAAAAGAACCTGTAAAGGAAGTAGTAAAATAAAGATAATCAAAAATTCCCTGATTCATTCAGGGAATTTTTTTCTAAATTTAGAATTCAAAAATAGAGTTATGCAAGAAGAAATTTTTCCACACAAATCCGATGATTTTCATACCAATGGAAATGAAATACTAATTCTGGGAATTGGAAATTATTTAATGGGTGACGAAGGAATTGGGGTTCATTTTGTCAACACTATTGAAGAATCTGAATTCCCCAAAAACATTACCTTTATGGATGGTGGAACCGGCGGTTTTCTGCTGATTCCTTATCTGGAAAGTCATCGCATTGCTATAATTGTAGATGCTACAATGGATGGAAAAGAAGTGGGAACGGTTTCTCTATTGAAACCAAAATTCTCCAATGATTTCCCACAATCTTTGAGCGGACACAACTTTGGACTAAAAGATATGGTCGAAATCTTGACCATGTTCGATCGAATGCCAGACATTTATCTTTACACCGTTACCATCGATAATATGGATCCAATGGTTACCGAATTGTCTCCAAAAGTGCAAGCTTCATTAGCCATTGTTAAAACCAAAATACTTGATTTATTAGAAGAATTAAAAACGCCTAAAAGCAGTCTAATTGAATCCTAAATCTGTAGAAATAATCATTTCAGGGAGGGTTCAAGGGGTTGGATTCAGACCTTTTGTGTACAATTTAGCCAAAAAACACAATCTAAAAGGTTTTGTAACCAATGTTGAAAAAGGGGTTTTAATTCGAGCACTGGCTGATGAAACTGTTCTTGAGGGTTTTTATGACCAAATACTAACTCAAAAACCACGTAGTTCTGAGATAATTGCTGCTCAAAAAACGGAGTTTATTTCAACCGAAATATTCGATGATTTCGTAATAAAACCAACGGCTCCTAACCTACTCATCGATATTCCGCTAACTCCTGATTTTGCCATTTGCGAAAGCTGTTCTAATGAAATACTGGATGCTGAAAACCCACGGTATTACTATCCTTTCACGACTTGTACTCAATGCGGTCCAAGATATTCTATAACCAAAAAGTTCCCATTCGAAAGAATCAACAACAGCATTGACGAATTTACAATGTGTGAAAGTTGTTCTCAGGAATATAAAAATAGCGACGACATTCGGTTTCATTCCCAAACCAATTCCTGTCCCAATTGTGGAATTACCTTAAAATTTACAACCAATTCAGGAGAAATTATTTCCGAATCGAATACTGAAATTTTTAAAATCATTGCCGAAAAACTCGCTTTGGGAAATATAATTGCTCTGAAAAATACCGCAGGTTATTTACTGATTTGTGATGCCACTAACGAAGCAGCCGTTAAAGAATTAAGGGTTAGAAAAAGAAGACCAACCAAACCTTTTGCCGGTTTATTTAAAAACACAAGTACTATTAGTAACTATTTAAAATTAAACAATTTAGAACAATCCACGTTAAGTTCAGCTGAAGCACCAATTGTAATTTTACCAATAAAAAACGCATTGGATTTAGCCGTAAACCAAATTGCTCCAAACCTAAAAACCATTGGTGCAATGATTCCAAATTCGGGAACATTACAATTGGTTATGGCCAATTTTGACAAACCCATTATTGCCACAAGCGCCAATTTTCACGGTTCTCCAATAGCTAGTTCAGAAAAAGAAGTAACCAAAACTTTAAAAGAAATCGCGGATTATTTTCTGCATAATTCCTTGAAGGTGCTGCATCCGCAAGATGATTCTGTGATGCAATTTTCAGAGAAATATGCAAAGAAAATAGTGTTGAGACGTTCTCGTGGCTTTGCGCCCAATGTTTTGAATTTTAAAATACCTGAATGCAACGAAAAAATACTGTGTTTTGGCAGCGATTTAAAAAATACCATCACCATTTTACCCAACAGCAATTGCTATACGAGCGAATACATTGGCGATTTAGAAAATTATGACACCTATTTGCGATATGAAAAAACAATCGAAAACTACCATAAAATATTCGATTTTGAACCTGAAATAGTCCTATTCGATGCGCATCCTAAATATATAAGTTCCCAATTAGCTGAAAGTATAGTCCATCCAGAAAACGAAATCCAATATCATAAAATTCAGCATCATAAAGCCCATTTTGCTGCGATTCTTGGCGAAAAAAATCTTTGGATAACCAAAGGTAAAATTCTGGGAGTTGTTTGGGACGGAATTGGTTATGGAGATGATGACCAAATCTGGGGTGGAGAATTTTTCGAATATCAAAATAAAGCAATGAATAGATTGGGACATTTAGACTATTATCCTTGGGTTTTGGGCGACAAAATGTCTAAAAATCCAAAGATTTCTGCTTTGTCAATAAGCGATTCCAATCCTTTATTTAGAAACCATTTTGATGATAACGAATGGGCCATTTACACCAAAACGATTCAAAATCCAAGAGTGAATACTTCGTCAATGGGGCGATTGTTTGATGCCGTTGGATTTGTACTCGGATTTCATCAACCCATTTATTTTGAAGGAGAAGCTGCTATTTACTTAGAAAAATTAGCGCAAGAATACTATTCAACTTCTGAGAATAAACTCGTTGATTATCTTGAAAATAGTGATTTAGTTGACAATTGTATTACAACAAAATTACTTTTTGAAACTATTCTTATCCATCAACAAAATGGAATTCAAGCCGGAGAAATTGCCGCAAACTTTCATTACACCTTAATTAAGTGTATCGAAAAAGTGGCTTCAACCAATAAAATTCGTACATTAGCTTTCAGCGGTGGAGTGTTTCAGAATTCAGTTCTTGTGGATATGATTTACGAATTTTTATCCAACAATTTTGAGGTTCATCTACACGAAAACTTTTCTTCAAACGACGAAAATATTTCTTTCGGACAATTGAATTATTACCTAAATATTAAAAATTAATTTCTAAATAATGAATATAAACGAACTATTAGGAACTATCGGAAAAACGGAAGAATCAGATAAAATTTCCTATTCTGCGGGAGTTATCATGGCGCAAAGTCTCAAAGACATTGGGTTTGACGAGATAAAATACGATGATTATTTGGAAGGCATGAAATCGGTTTTTGATAATTCCTATCCCAAGATTTCACAAAAACAAGCCATTGCTATTTTTCAAAATTATGTGGCTTTACTTCAGGAAGATTTAAAAGATCGAAATGCCGAATTAGGGAAACTATTCTTGGAGGAAAATGCCAAAAAAGAAGGCGTAATCACACTCGAAAGCGGTTTGCAATTCGAAATATTGGTTCAAGGAACTGGTGATATTCCAACTATCAATGACACCGTAAAAGTAATCTACGAAGGTAGTTTATTAAACAAAGACGTTTTTGATTCCACCAAAGATACCGGAGCTATCGACTTGCAATTAGCCGAAACTATTTTGGCATGGCAAGAAGCCTTGCTATTGATGCCGGTAGGTTCGCGTTGGAAATTATACATTCCACATCATTTGGCGTATGGAGAGTATGGCGCACAACCTATGATTCAACCGAATTCGACTTTGATTTTTATTATTGAATTGTTAGAGATTGTTTAGTTAAAAAATGAGACACAAATTCCACGAATTTTCACGAATTAATAAATTTTAAATCATCTAAAATTTGTGCTAATTTGTGAAATTTGTGTGAGAATTAAAATAAAATGAAATACCTAACCGAATACAGAAATCCTGAGCTGGTAAAGCATTATATCGCCGAGATTGGTAAAATCATTACCAAACCTTGGAACATAATGGAAATTTGCGGAGGTCAAACCCATTCTTTGGTCAAAAACGGCTTGTTGGATTTGCTTCCCAAAGAAGTGAGAATGATTCATGGCCCAGGTTGCCCAGTTTGCGTTACGCCTATATCATTGATTGACAAAGCGATTGAACTCTTGAAACAAGGCGTTATTGTTTGTTCTTTTGGCGATATGATTCGGGTTCCAGGTTCTACAAAAAGTTTACTCCAAGCAAAAGCCGATGGTGGCGATTTAAGAATCCTATATTCCCCACTCGAAGCCGTAAATATTGCGGTGGCAAATCCAGATAAAGAAGTCGTTTTCTTTGCCGTTGGTTTCGAAACTACCGCTCCAAGCAATGCGCTGTCCGTAATTCATGCTCATAAATTAGGTCTAAATAATTACTCCATTTTGGTTTCTCATGTATTGGTCCCACCCGCAATGGAAGCTATTTTATCAGATGAATTTTGTACCATCGATGCTTTTTTGGCGGCAGGTCACGTTTGCACGATAATGGGATTGGACGAATACCATCCAATTGCGGAGAAATATAAAATACCGCTTGTAGTCACAGGTTTCGAACCGGCTGATTTGGTGCAAGGCATTTATCACGCTGTACTTCAATTAGAAAATGGTGACTATTTTGTTGACAATCAATACAAACGAATGGTCAAGCCTGAAGGCAATCTCAAAGCCAAAGAAGTGATTTATGATGTTTTCGAAATTGGCGAACAAGAATGGCGTGGTATAGGAAAAATTCCGGAAAGTGGATTTGTTATGACCGAAAAATATAAGAAATACGATGCCAATAAGAAGTTTTCAATTGAAGTATCACATAGTGAAAAAGACAAAAACTGTATTGCTGGAGAAATCCTAAAAGGCATCAAAAAACCTCATGAATGTCCTGAATTTGGTAAAAATTGCAAGCCATCGAATCCGCTTGGCGCACCAATGGTTTCGTCGGAAGGCGCTTGTGCGGCTTATTATCACTATTCCATTTAGATAATGATAGGATTTATTATAACGGCTTATGCTGGTCTGGAACACGCTTTTGAAGCCGATCATTTACTGGCGGTCAATAGTTTGGTAACCAACAGAAATACACTCAAAGAATCCGTAAAAGATGGCGTGTTTTGGGGAATTGGACACACACTTACTATTTTTGTTGTCGCTGTTTTGATGATTGGTTTCAAAGTGGCTGTAAGTGAATCCGTTTTCAATTATCTCGAGGCAATTGTTGGATTGATGTTGGTGTTTTTGGGAATTTATCGGTTCTCAAAATTGTTCAAAAAAAACACCCACATCCACACCTATTCTCACAGTCACACGCTTTCCAAATCCGATCCTAAAAGTCATTTGCATTGGCACACTTACACCCATTCGCACATTATTACGAATTCAAATCACACGCATCCCAACAAATCAAATAGTTTTAGTGCGGCTTTTGGAGTCGGTTTGGTTCACGGTTTGGCAGGAAGCGGAGCATTGGTAGTTCTTGTGCTTTCGCAAATGAAAACCACTTTGGAAGGTTTAATTTATATATTAATTTTCGGTTGTGGTTCCATCATCGGAATGTTTATTGCATCGGGATTATTTAGTCTTCCGTATGGGAAAACAATTCTAAAATCTCAAAAACTACAATTCGTTCTCATCATTATTTCTTCGCTACTTTGTGTTTTGTATGGTGGAAAAGTGATGTATGAGAATCTTTTCTAAAATAATGTTTAGCTTATAATTTTCTTAACTAATGTTGGGAAATTGAAAAATTTAATATATTTATCAAAAAAATTAAAACTAAACCTTTATGAAGAAGAAATTTCTAATTATTGCAATGCTATTTGGAGCGTTTACCTATTCGAATGCACAAAGTATTGGTGATATGACCAAAGCAGCTGGGACAACTGCCACCAAACAAGCTACTACTGCAGCAGCAAATTCTTTTGATGTTGCCGGTATTTCTAACCAAGTTATGGGATATTTGTCTCCTAAGCTAAAAATTACTGATGCACAAAAACCAGCCGTAAATTCATTGGTAAACGAATTACTGAACAAAAAGAAAAACATTTTGCCATTGGCTGCAACTGATAAAGCCGGATATGCTTCAAAAATGACTGGTCTTAGAAATTTATTTCCTTCAAAAATGAAAGGAATTTTGGATGCTGGACAATATGCTTCTCTTTTGGGAATTATGCCAAAATCGGCCTCTTCGGCTTCTCCATTAACCAAAATGTTATTTTAGATTATATATTTCAGAATCCAAAAAGTCTATTCTTGAAATAGCATATATTAAAAAGAGGATGCTTTAAACGGCATCCTCTTTTTTGGAAACAAAGTTAGAACAACAAATTTAATCCTTCACCCCTAATTTGGTCAATATATCCTCCATCAAACACCATTTGGTGATGGAAGATTGCAACAAATTGGCTCCCACAAAAGCGGTAAACCACAACCAATTTTGATTTACATAAATAGCCAATAGCAAGCTAATCAGGATAAACGTTCCTGCGACAGCTCTTACGATTCTGTTTTTCATATCTGTTTTATTTTAGATTAATTTTAATTACTACATCTTTCGATGTTCAGCACTGCAACGTGAATATTTGATTTTGAAACTTGCTCGGTATTAAATTCTTTAACCATATCAAAAAGCCCATCTACTTTTTCTTCTTTGACAAAAGCATAGAATAAAACCGATTCAGTTTCTTGCATATTGGTAGCAAACCAATTGGCTTCCAAATCGTCTTCGGAATTGTCTTTAAAACCTTTTACATCTTTATAAGAGAAGGATTTAACTTGAGCCTTTTTAAGTATTTGTTTGATGTCTTTTTCAAATTCTCGGACTGCGGTTATTAATAGTAATTTCATAATTATGAGTTTTAAATATTTTTTTCTTCATCAGATGAATCAGTCGTGGTTTCCCATTTCTTCCTTTCTGTTATGTAATAAATAATTGGCACAACCAGCAAGGTCAATACGGTCGAAACTACCGCTCCAAACACCAACGAAATAGCCAATCCTTGGAAAATAGGGTCGAATAATATAATCGATGCTCCAATAACCACGGCTCCTGTCGTCAACAAAATTGGTGTGGTTCTCACGGCTCCAGCTTCGATAATGGCTTGCTTTAAAGGAACTCCTTCGTTCAGTCGGATTTCGATAAAGTCAATCAGCAAAACCGAATTTCGAACCATAACTCCAGCCAAAGCAATCATTCCGATAAATGATGTCGCAGTGAAATAAGCGCTCAACAACCAGTGTCCAAACACAATCCCGATTAACGAAAGCGGAATCGCCAACATCATCACCATTGGTGTTTTGAAATTTTGGAACCAACCCACAATCAGCATATAAATAATCACGATGACAACCAAAAATGCTACACCCAAATCACGGAAAACTTCCAAAGTGATTTGCCATTCTCCATCCCATTTTACGGTAAAATCGCTTTCATCCGTAGGTTGTTCCATATACAATTCATTGACTTTGTAGCCTTTTGGCACATTCATTTTGGCCAATTTTTCATTCATTCCCAAAATAGCATACACGGGACTTTCCAAAGCTCCAGCCATATCAGCGGTTACATAAACCACGCGTTTTTGGTCTTTTCTGTAAATGGTTTTCTGCAAAGTATCTTGAACCACTTTCACCAAATCACTCACCGGAATCATATTGCCTTGACTACCTTTGATTTTCAGGTTTTGAATGTCCTGCAAACTCGTTTTGTCTTTGTCGTCAAGCGAAAGCACGATGCCCACATTGTCATTGGAATTCTCGTCATACAAATTCGAAACGGGATATTCTTTCAACAAATACGTTAAATTTCCAACCACTTGTTGTGGCGCAATTCCGTTCAGCATTGCTTTTTCCTTATCGACTTCCAGTTTGTATTCCGTTTGATTATCCTCGACCATCCAATCGATATCCACAATATCCGAAGTGTTTTGTAAAATCGTTTTTACCTGATTCGCCACTTTGATTTGTTCTTTGTAATCTGGCCCATAAATTTCGGCAACCAAAGTCGATAAAACTGGAGGTCCTGGTGGAACTTCAATGATTTTTACATTCGCACCATATTTCTTGGCAATCTTTTGGATATCGGGACGCATTGCCTTGGCGATGTCGTGACTTTGCAAATCACGTTCTTCTTTGTGCAACAAATTCACCTGAATATCCGCCATATTGCTACCACCACGCATATCGTAATGACGAACCAATCCGTTAAAAGTTATCGGAGCAGATGTTCCAATGTAATTCTGGTAATTCACCACTTCAGGTTTGGTTGAAAGATATTGCGCAATTTCTTTGGTCACGGCTGTAGTTCTTTCTAAAGTAGTTCCTTCAGGCATATCAATCACGACTTGGAATTCGTTTTTGTTGTCAAAAGGCAGCATTTTCACGACTACCGATTTGGTGAAAAACATCAAAACCGAACCGAACAATAACACCACGGTCACTGCCAAAAGTATTCTTCTTTTAGAGTTACTTTCCAATAATGGACGTTCCAGTTTGTTGTAGATTTTATAAATAAAACTGGTTTCCATTCCCTCTTCGTGTTTGTGCTCTTGTTCCTCTTTTTCCTGAAGCAAATGATACCCCAAATAAGGTGTCACGGTCAAGGCCACGAACAAGGACAACAACATCGCAATCGAAGCGCCAATAGGCATCGGACTCATATAAGGCCCCATCATTCCGGACACGAAGGCCATTGGCAGAATAGCCGCAATAACCGTAAACGTTGCCAAAATGGTTGGATTTCCTACTTCATTAATCGCATAAATCGCTGCTTGTTTGAAAGGCAGTCGCTTCATTTTGAAATGTCGGTGCATATTTTCGGCTATGATAATACTGTCATCGACGACGATTCCCACCACGAAAACCAAGGCAAAAAGCGTGATTCTATTCAAGGTGTAACCCAATAAATAATAAGCAAACAAGGTCAAAGCAAATGTCAACGGAACGGAGAAAAACACGACTAATCCGCCTCTCCAACCCATTGCCAAAATCACCAAAATTGTAACGGCAATGATCGCAATACCTAAGTGTAGCAACAATTCGCCTACTTTGTGCGAAGCCGTTTCACCATAATTTCGGGTTACTTCCACGTGAACATCATCTGGAATCAAGTTTTTCTTTAAATGCTCAACTTTATCAATAATTTTAGCCGAAATTTTCATCGCATCCGCGCCTTTTACTTTTCCGATAGAAATCGTTACGGCTGGATATTCTGATTTCGCAGTTTTAAATTTTTCATTGGCTTTGCCATACCCAAAAGACACATAACTTCTGGCCGTGGATGGCCCGTCTTGAACCGTTGCCACCTGTTTCAAATAAACCGGCATATTTTTGTTCACGCCAACTACCAAGTTTTCCACGTCTTCGGCATTCGATAAAAATTGTCCGGTGGTCACCAAATATTCTTGGTCATTTTGTACAAAACTTCCTGATTGCGAACTGCCGTTATTGGCTTGAATCATTTGCATGATACCCAAAGCATCCACGCCGTTTTCGGCCATTTTATCTTTGTCTAAAATCACTTTTAGCTCGCGGTTGCTGCCACCAATTTCTTTGGTAATCGCCACATCTTTCACTTTCTCGATTTCCGAAGTTACTTCCTCGGCAATCTGGCGCAATTGGAAATCATCTTGGGTTTCGCTCCAAAGGGTCAATCCCAACATTGGCACATCGTCAATCGAACGGGTTTTTACCATTGGTTTGTAAACGCCTTTCGGAAACATATCTTCGTGTTTCGCCAATTCGTCATACAATTTTACATAGGAACGCTCCACATCTTGACCAACATAAAATTGAACAATCAACATCGCCTGTCCGTTCATCGCCATCGTGTGCACGTGCTCCACGCCTTTGATATTCGAAATAATTTTCTCCAACGGCTTGGCCACACGGCTTTCCACTTCTGTCGGACTCGCTCCCGGATAACCCACCATTACGTCGGCCATCGGAACATTAATCTGCGGTTCTTCTTCCCTCGGGATCAAAAACGAACTGTATACGCCAATAATCATCAAAGCCACCATCAATAAAATGGTCAATTTCGAATTGATGAAAAAATGGGCTATTTTACCTGAAATACCTTCTTGCATATTCTTTTAGTTTAAAGTTTCAGGTTTCAGGTTTAAAGTTATATCCTGAAACTGAACACTATTTCTTAATTATTTGAACACTATTTTTATTACTGAATTATACACGTCAGTTCGAGTGGTTTATTAAAAAATGCGATAGCTTTTTTTAATAAAATGTATCGAGAACCCTTTCGTTGTTTGCTTCTCGATACAATTTTGAATAGTAAAGCTGTCGCATTACAATTCAAAATCACTCGAAGAGACGGAGCGATAATTACTGAATTGCAACCAAAGCTCCGTTATACAACTTCCCTTCGGCTGAAACAATATATTGCTCGTTCGCCGATAATCCAGATAAAACTTCCACTTGATTACCGAAGGTTTTTCCTGTTCGCAACCATCTTAGAATTGCGACATTTCCTGTTCCTATCGTGTAAATTCCTGTCAATTGTCCTTGTTTTACCAAAGCGGTTTCCGGTACTAAAACCATTTCATTTTTAATGGTTTGAATTGCATTTTCAACTGGAAATTGTACGTTGACAAACATTCCCGACAATACAGACGAATCCGTTTTGTCTAAATTGATTTTTACCAAATATTGTCCACCCGTATTCGTTGCAGACGAACTCACTTCGCTCACTTTTCCGGTTAGATTGGCGTTAGATGATTTTACCAACACTTTCACGACCATTCCTTTTTTGATGGCGGCAATATTATTTTCCGAAACCATTGCGGTGACTTGCAAACGAGTGGCTCCTTCCACGCTTACCAACGGCATTCCCGGATTCGCCATATCGCCTTCTTTCACGAAAGTATTGGTCACCGTTCCCGAAAAAGGAGCCGTGATATTCGAATAGGAAAACTGTGAAATCACTTCATTTCGCATTTGTTTTGCCCCTTCCAATCCGGCTTTCGCCATTTCGTAACGCGCCGTCATATCGTCCAATTCTTTTTGGGAAGCCGATTGTTGTTTGTACAAATTCACGAAACGATCGTAATCTTTTTTGGCATTGTTGTAACCTGCTGTGGCTTGCAAAATACTGGCATCCACTTGGGCTTTTTTGGCTTGCAAATCGCTGTTGTTAATGCTGACCAACAATTGCCCTGCTCCTACTTTTTGCCCCACTTTTA
>DAORUG010000040.1:0-22631 GCA_035433125.1 Flavobacterium sp. | reverse complement strand
AACCAATGATATTGTCGTGTACAACCGCACTTTTTGCAGCAGCTTCTACTTCTTCATCGGTAGCATCTTCTTTACCAAATTTGATATTGTTTTTAATCGTATCCGAAAACAAAAAAGCATCTTGGGGTACAATTCCGATGTTGTTTCTCAAATCGAATAAATTCACTTTGCTAATTTCTTTTTCGTCAATCGTAATTTGACCTTCGGTTACATCATACAAGCGAGAAATCAGGGAAATTATAGTCGATTTTCCAGAACCTGTTTTTCCTAAAATCGCCAATGTTTCGCCTTCGTGAACTTTGAAAGATACATTTTGCAAAGCGGTAATATTAGTATCTTCATAAGTGTAGCTCACATTTTCGAAAGAAATAGCTCCGTCAATTATTGATTTTTCGGGATTTTTATTTTGAATTTCTGGTACAATTTTTAGAAATTCGTTGATTCGTTTTTGAGAAGCCTCGGCCTCTTGAACCATAGACGAAACCCAACCCAAGGATGCCACAGGCCAAGTCAGCATATTTACATACAAGATAAATTCGGCGATGGTACCAATACTTTTTATGGTTCCGTTGATGTACATTAAACCTCCAAAATAAATCACAACCAAGTTGCTTATTCCAATAAGAGCCAACATTAACGGACCGAATAAAGCTTGAATTTTAGCCAAACTCAAACTTTTGTTTTTGCTTTCATCAGACAATTCGATCATATTATTTTGATGTTGGTCTTCTAATGAATAGGCTTTGATCACTCTAATTCCAGAGAATATTTCCTGAGTAAAACTCGAAACTTTCGATAAATATTGTTGGAAAATAGTACTCCTTTTATTGATTTCGGAACTTATTTTGAATATCGCATACGACAAAATAGGCAGTGGTAGCAAGGTGTACAACGTGAGCAGTGGTGAAACATTAAACATATATACGATTACAATGGCAAACCGAATAACGGTGTTTATGGTGTACATTACGGCTGGGCCAACATACATTCGCACTTTCGAAACATCTTCGCTGATGCGGTTCATCAAGTCGCCAGTTCGGTTTTGCTTGTAGAAATTCTGGGATAAGTTTTCGTATTGACGGAATACTTCGTTTTTCAAATCGAATTCGATGTGGCGTGACATTACGATTAGCGTTTGGCGCATCAAAAAAGTGAGGAAACCAGCGACTATTGTGGTAGCAATTATCAATAAAATATTCGAAATCAGTTCTTGCTGAATAACATTTTTGGTTACTGATTTGTCTTTGGCAAATTCTTCAATTATTGTAAAGGAATGGCTTATTAATTTGGGTGTAAATAAAGAAAATATTTGTGCCACAATAGTAATAATGATGCCTAATAAAAAGCTGTATTTATATTTGACAAAATATTTATTTAAATAGAGTAATTCTTTCATCTGGATTTTTTATTCTTAGGAATTCCAAAGGTAATATGAAAATTAGATATTTTTCAGGTTTAATTCTGTTTTAAAAAATGAAATTCTTATTTTTGCAAACTAATTTAAAAAAGTTCTTACAAGGTGGTAAACAGAAGACATATTCGCGTTAAGGTTATGCAATCCATATATGCAATGCATCAAAATGGGTCAGATAATCTAGAAAAAGAAGAAAAATTCCTTTTTTATAGTATTGACGCTATTCAGGATTTATACCTTATAATGCTTTCCTCATTGATTGAAATTTGCAAAAAAGAAACCGATTTTTTGCACAAATCCAGTCAAAAACATCTTGCCACTCCGCAAGAACGTAAACCCAACGAAAAGTTTATTAAAAACGCTATTTTTCAGATACTTGCCGAAAATAATTCGTTGAGTATTGCTCTTGAAACTCGTAAAATCGACAATTGGACATTGAATGATGACTATATTTTAATCCTTCTTAACGATATAAAGCAAAGCAAATTGTATGCAAAATATATGAGCAATGCGGTCAACACATTCGAAGAAGACAAGGAATTTATTGTCAATTTGTTTCAGGATGTAATTGTTCCAAACGAAAAATTATACGACTATCTCGAAGACAATAAACTGACTTGGATTGATGATATTCCTGTTGTAAATACTGAAATCATCAAACAATTGAAGGCAATAAAACCAGTTGAAGAAGGCAATTTTAGGGTGCCAAAATTATTCAAAGACAACGAAGACCGCGATTTTGTTAAAGATTTATTTCGAAAAACAGTCTTGAACGAATCCGTATTGGCCAAAGAATATGTTGATAAAACACCCAATTGGGACAGCGAAAGAATTGCCGAAATTGACACTATTATCCTGAAAATGGCGATTTGTGAATTCTTAAAATTCCCATCGATTCCAGTAAAAGTGACGTTGAATGAATATTTAGAATTGGCCAAAGAGTATTCTACACCAAAAAGCAGTATTTTTATCAACGGAATTTTAGACAATTTGGTCAAAGAACTTCAAACCGACAATAGAATCCAAAAAGTGGGACGTGGATTAATGTAAATCTCAAAACAAAAATAATAATCAAATAACAAAAAAGAATTTAAAATTATGGAACAATTAACTCAATTTGCACCGTTTTTATTAATGTTTGTGGTCATCTATTTCTTTATGATTAGACCACAACAAAAAAGAGCCAAACAAGAAAAAGAATTTGAAAGTGCCTTGAAAGTAGGTGATAAAATCATCACCAAAAGCGGACTTCACGGAAAAATTGCTGAGGTTGCAGAAACTACTGTTGTTATCGAAACAATGGCTGGAAAATTGAAAATGGAGCGTTCTGCTATTTCAATGGAAATGAGTGCAGCTTTGAATAAAAAATAGAAAAAGCACTAAAATTAAAAAATCCCAAAATCCAATTATAAAATTAGATTTTGGGATTTTTTTTTGAAAAAAATTATTTTTTCTTGCTTTTGTTTTTCTTGTTTTTCTTTGCTTTGTTGGCTTTCGCTTTAGCTTTTTTCTCTTTGGCTTTGGCTTTCAGTTTTGCTTTTTTAGCCTTGTCTTTTTTCGCTTTTTTAGCCTTTTTGGCTTTTGCTTTTGCTTTCTCTTTAGCCTTGGCTTTTTTTGCTTTTTCTTTCTCTTTTTCTTTCTCTTTTTCTTTCATCTTGTTTTTTTTCTTTTTCTTGTCTTTTTTTGGTTTTTCCTCAATTAGAATAATTGTTTCTTCTGTAATTTCTACTTCTTGATGTTCTTCAGTTGTTGGAATTTCAATTGCAGGCTCAGCTTCTTTAGTCGATTTGCTTGCTCTAGGTTTTCTAGGTTTTGGAGTAGGTACCACATCAGCCGTTTCTGGTGTACTTTCATTTGCAATTTCTTCTTCTTTTTCTTTCATAATTATATGGTATTAAATAATAAATCTTCAATGTAAATTAATTGTTATCAAATGTAATCATTAAAACAATCCGCCAATGTTAAGTTTTTCCTTAATTAATTATCAAAAAAAAGCCATCAAATGATGGCTTTTTAATAATTATATTGAGTTTTTAATACTTTATTTGACAATAGGACGAGCGGTTATTTCAGCGATTTTTATAATTACGTCTACTGCTTTTTGCATACTTTCTACAGGAACATATTCGTATTTTCCGTGAAAGTTATGACCTCCAGCAAAAATATTCGGACACGGCAATCCTTTGTAGGACAATTGACAACCATCTGTTCCGCCACGAATGGGTTTTATTATGGGTTTAATGCCTAAATCTTTCATCGCTTTTTCGGCGATATCTACGATATGTTTTACTGGTAAAACCTTTTCTTTCATATTGTAATATTGGTCTTTTACTTCGGCAATAACAATATCTTCTCCAAATTGCTTGGCAAATTTCTTGTTGAATTTTTTGGTTATTTTTTCAATTATTTCTTTGCGCTTTTCGAATTTTTTCTTGTTGTGATCTCGAATGATAAGTTCCAAAACAGTTTCTTCGATACTTCCGGTTAGATTATGCACGTGAAAAAAACCTTCATATCCTTTTGTTTCCTGCGGTGTTTCACCTTTGGGTAATGCTTTTATAAAATCGGTGGCAATAAGCATCGAATTGATCATTTTCCCTTTGGCATACCCTGGATGAACGCTTTTTCCTTTGAACGTAATTTTGGCTCCAGCCGCATTGAAATTTTCGTATTCCAACTCACCAACTTGACTTCCGTCCATAGTGTAAGCCCAATCACAGCCAAATTTATCGACATCAAAATGATGTGCTCCACGTCCAATTTCTTCGTCGGGAGTAAAACCCACTCTGATTTTTCCGTGCTTAACTTCTGGATTTTTAATCAGAAATTCCATTGCGGTAACAATTTCGGTAATTCCGGCTTTATCATCTGCGCCGAGAAGTGTGGTTCCGTCGGTTGTAATTAGCGTTTGCCCTTTGTATTGTAGCAAATCTTTGAAATATTTTGGAGATAAAATAATATTTTGCTCTGCATTCAAAACAATGTCTCCACCATCATAATTGGAAACAATTTGAGGTTTTACATTAGCACCTGTAAAATCGGGTGTAGTGTCAAAATGTGAAATAAAACCTATTGTTGGAACTTCATAATCAACATTTGAAGGCAATGTGGCCATAATATATGCCTTTTCGTCAATGGTAACCTCTTGCATTCCAATTGTTTTTAGCTCTTCGACCAATTTATTGGCTAAATCCCATTGTTTTGGAGTACTTGGAGTAGTTTCTGAACTTGAATCTGATTCGGTGTCAATGATGACGTAGCTTGTAAAGCGGTCTATTATATTTTGCATACCATTTTATTTTTAACAAAGATACAAATAGGAATGATTGTGCAATGCAAAGTTAATTAAAGATGAGTTTTTCGATTGTTAATTGTCCAATGCACAACTTCAAAAGATAAATTTGTATTTAATTTTTCTTTGGAAACTCAAATTTATACCCTTTACCAATGAGAATTAGTATGCCGTGAAGAATCGATTCGGGGAAAAAATCCAGTTTGTCAAATAAATAATCATACATTTTATTGTCATAATTCGTAATGACAAAAGGGGAAGAATTCGAGAGCAAATAAATTTGGTTTGAGTTGGTATCGATGATAGCTTCATTTGTAACTATACTTGCTATGACAATTTCTTTATTTTCTTCCTTCAATTGGATGTATTCGAGAGTGGACAAGGGAATGTTTTTGTTGGAGTGGTATAAAAAAATTGACTTTGCGGCATCAATCATTATCCATTTTTGAAATTCGTTGCAATAGACTTCATTAAATGAATGTCCTCCTGAAACTCTAGAGTCAGTAGAAAGGCTTTTCAAACCCCATTCTTTCACTTTTAAATCGTTTATAACACAAAAATTAGAGAAAATTTGGGAAATATCACTGCAAACACCACCTTCACCATTCATCATTTTCAGTAAAGCTGTTGTCGATGATTTTCCCAATCCTGGACCGCCTTTGATGTTGTTTCTCAGCCAAATGGAAATTGTTTTCGCTTTTTCAAAGTCGCTTAATTCTTTACTTTTTCCACTAAATATTAAATTATTTATTTCGAAAAACAGTCTTGGGATTTTGTTTTTCTTATTGATGTCATTGTAGCAAAAATCATTAATCTCATTAGTAGATACGGTTTTAGAGACTAATCGATATCTAATTTTGTATAGTATTGGATGTCTCCTTAAGTACCAATTTAGGGGTTTGCTCATGTTAAATGATGAATTTAGGCATATATTTATTTAAACAAAAGCGATCTTAATCTTTGTTACACTAAAAATTAGTTGAGATTTCAAAAGTAGCATTATTTTTTTAAAAGTCCCACAAAAAAGTAAAAACGACCAAATAAATTGATAAAACGTTAACTATTATTTACTAAAACCGCAAATTTTCTGACTTTATCCCAATCTGTATATTCAATTTTTGTTTTAGAATTTGTCGGCCCTTTTGTCATCCACATAATCAATTGAATCATTAATCTGTCAGTGAAAGGGTATTTTTGATAGTCCAACTTTCCAGCAAAAACGGCTGCTGTTTTGGGAATCCAATTGATAGTTTGAAGAAACTTAATAAAGTACGGATTGGTTTCAGGACTGGCTTTTTCGGGTTTTCTGGCTACAAGATTGACTGAAAAAAAAGCATTTTCTATTTTTTCGAGAGCTGCTTTGTTATGGTTTATGAATTCGATTATTTTTGGATTGTGTTTTCCGTAGCGAATGCTTGCTCCTATCACAAACTTATCGAAATCGGTCACGTTTCCTTTGAAATCCTCAATCGAGAAAAGTTCGACAGTATTCCCCTTTTCTTCTAAAACTTCTTTAATAACGTTGCAGATTTTCAGGGTTTGACCGTCTACAGTAGAGTACAGAATTCCAATTTTCGTTTTCATATCATCGAAATTTAATTGTACTAAATTAGGTATAATTTATTGCAATTAAAATAAAAATAATAAAAGCAAGAATGTTTTAAAAACTTAATTTTTAAACATCCTGTATTAATTCTCCGCTGAATTTTTATTACTTTGAACGATGGCTATCAAATCTTCAATAGAAATAGGTTTGGGAATGTATCCAATAATATCTTTGAAGGTTTTCGATTTGTTTCTATCCTCAATAGCAATGGAGGAACTTACAATATAAATTATAATTTGCTTGTTGATTTTAGATTTTATCCTTTTTATTTCATCCATAAATTCCCAGCCATCCATAATTGGCATATTGATGTCCAACAAAATAATATCCGGAATATATTCTTCGTGAATTTCCAAAATAGTATTTAAACTAGTTATCGCCTCTTTCCCATTCATAAAAGAAGAATGTGTCGAAAACACACCCGATTTTTGAATCAATTTATTGATGATGGTTTGGTATATTGCATCATCGTCTATAATCCAGATAATTTTTTTATTCATTTGATATAGATTTTAAATGTTGATCCTACATTGAGTTCACTATCTACAGTTATGCTTCCGCCCATCGCGTCTATTTGATTTTTTGTGATAAACAGTCCAATTCCTCTGGCATCACTATTATTACTAAAGGTTTTATACATACCAAAAATCTTGTCTCCATTCCTTTTTAAGTCGATTCCTATTCCATTATCTGTGAATTCGACAACATCTTTATCGTTTTCTTTGTACAGATTTATGGTTATAATTAGTTTCCTTTCGGGATTTTTATAACGAATGGCATTCGAAATTAAGTTATAAATAATACTCTCCAAGTATGCTGAATTATAGAGTATCGTTGCATCGTCAGGGATGTTGGTGATAAAAGTAACATCGTTTAATTGTATCTGCTCAGAAAGAATATCTTTTGCTTTATTGACATAATTATTCAAAATTAATGGTTTTGTAACCAAGTTGATATTTGTATTTATATTCACAACTTCGTTCAGGTGTTTCATCGTTTCGTCCAATGAATTGGAAACGGATTTCAGTAAGTGCATCATCTCATTTCGTTCGTCTTCGGATTCTGCCGATTCAATTAAATAGAGAATAGATTCAATGTTGCTGGTGTGTGATCTTAAGTTATGAGAAACGATATAGGAAAAATTTAAAAGTCTTTTGTTCTGCTCAGTAACTAATTGTAGGGAGTTATTCAAGTCGTTTTCTGCTTCTTTCATTATGGTAATATCAATCATAATTCCTCTTGAAATAACAGGTTTCCCACCTTCAAAAACATAATTCATAATGTCCCTTATCCATACTATTTTCCCGTTTTTGGAAATCATGCGGTATTCGTAAACATGATTTGTGTAGTTCTTATTTTCTCTTGCGGATAATGAAATTGCATATTCACGATCTTCAGGATGAATATGGTCTTCCCAAAAATCAGGGGTTTCCAAAAAATCTTCAACTGAATACCCTAGAAGGTGCTCGATTTTTTTACTAACAAAAGTAGAAGTCATAGTTTCAAGATCATATTCCCAAACAATCCCGTCAATAGTATCTATGAGAGATTTGAACCGTGATTGACTTTTTTTGATTAACGCCTCGGTAGCTTTATTTTTAGTTATATCTTGAATAAAAGCTATGAGAGTTGTTGGTTTTTCATTGGTTTCCAAAATTGGCGAAACAGTCAAATTGACCCAAATATAATTTCCGTTTTTAGTAAGCGTTCTTTTTTCTGAAACATACTCTGCAATCTTGCCTTCGTTAAGTTTTTTAATGTTTTTTAATGTTTTTTCCACATCGTCGGGATGAGTAATGCTCTTTACCCCTTTTTCTTTTATCTCATCTAAAGTAAAGCCCAACATTTCACAATATTTGCAATTTGCCTCAATAAAATCGCCAGTATCAGCCTCAATAATTACAAAACCTATAGTAGCCTGATCAAAAATAGTCTTGAATTTCAATTCATTTTCTAAGAGTTTTGCTTCTTTTTCCTTTAATAAAAAATTCAATTCCTCTGGCTTTTTCAATAATTTGGTTGTCAAAATACCAAACAGCATTGCTATGATTAAGCCCATAATGCCTCTTAATAGAATTTGTGGGTAAATCAAATATGTTTTTTTTGCAATTAGATAGATTTTCCAATCGCTATCAGAAATAGATTGTGATAAATAATAACTTTTAGAGAAATCTCTTTTTAAAGGAAGAAAAAATTGTTCTTCGGATGTTTTGGGATCTTTTTTTGAAATTTGAAAATAATATTTAGGATGATGAAAAGAATTAATTCCACAAGTTTCTAATAAAGTTTCTAGTTTGATAACAACTGCTGAGAACCCCCAGAACGCATTTTTATGGTAAATAGGAAGTCTGCCTACAATGCCAATTCCTCCTTGTCTCAATTGCATTGGCCCAGCAAAAAAAATCTTTTGGGTTTCAATAGATTTTTGAGCCTCTTTCCTAATATCTGTAGTGCTTAAAATATTTAAATCCATAGCGGCCTCATTCCCTTTCAAAGGATGGATGTATTTAATAATTCCATTTGGGACTAACTGTACAGCACTAACAAGAGGATTTGATTTTATGAGTTGTTTACTTATCGTATCAAAATTTTGAGGAATACCATTGCTATTAAGCGTCAAAGCTAAAGAAACATTAGTAGTGTAACAGTTTTTTAAAGATTGCTCAATGTTTTGGTGGACATCTGTCAGTATAAGGTTCATTTCATAACGTTCGTCTTCTCTCTCAATATGATTGCGAAGGAAACTTACAGAAATAACAGCAATACTAAGAATTATGAACACCAAAAATCCTGATGTTCGAGGCCTTATAGCAAACCAATTTGTTAAATTAGTCCAAGTATTTTCATTCTTCATTTAAAAATTTTAATAGGTTTGGGGCCTTTTATTGTATTTATTAAACTAAATTAATATTTATTTTTAATAATAAACATTCGAAATTAATTTTATTTAAAATTTTAGCTTTTTGTATAACGATAAATTACAAGAAAAATTATGTAATTCCTTAGTTAATACTAACTATTTCTAAACTACAAAATCAATTTTAAGTTAATTGTTCTTGTAATGCTTTAATGTCATCACGTAGTTTTGCGGCTTGCATAAAATCCAAATCTTTTGCGGCTTTTTCCATAGCTTTTCGCTTTTCACGTATGCGTTTTTCGATTTCTGGTTTCGAAAGGTATTCCGTGATCGGCTCTGCTGCTATTGAAGTCGTATAGCCCAACTCATAATCTGCTAAAGGATTTTTGGTAAAAGCGCTTTCAATTTTTTTGTTTAAAGCCTGTGGAACTTGATTGTTTTCAGTATTAAAATTGATTTGTTTCGTTCTGCGATAATTGGTTTCGTCAATCGTTTTTTGCATACTTGCCGTAATTTTATCGGCATACATAATTGCTTTTCCATTAAGATTTCTCGCGGCACGACCAATGGTTTGCGTAAGTGAGCGGTGACTTCTCAAAAATCCTTCTTTGTCGGCATCAAGAATCGCAACCAAGGAAACTTCAGGTAAATCCAATCCTTCTCGCAGTAAATTCACACCAATCAACACATCAAACAATCCTTTTCTCAAATCCTGCATAATTTCGATGCGTTCCAAAGTATCCACATCGGAATGAATATAACGGCAACGAATGGACACTTTATCCAGATATTTAGCCAATTCTTCCGCCATTCTTTTGGTCAAAGTCGTAACCAAAACACGTTCGTCAATCTCTGCGCGGGTTTGGATTTCTTCTATCAAATCGTCAATCTGATTTAAACTTGGACGGATTTCAATAATCGGATCCAATAATCCCGTAGGACGAATGACTTGTTCGATATAAACACCATCACATTTTTGCAATTCATAATCGGCTGGCGTTGCCGAAACGTAGATTACCTGATTTTGCATCGCTTCAAATTCCTCAAATTTCAACGGACGGTTGTCCATAGCTGCAGGAAGTCGAAAACCATATTCTACCAAATTTTCTTTTCTACTTCTGTCGCCGCCATACATTGCGTGAACTTGCGAAAGTGTAACGTGACTTTCGTCAACGACCATCAAATAGTCTTTTGGGAAATAATCCAATAGGCAGAACGGTCTTGTGCCGGCTTCTCTTCCGTCAAGATAGCGGGAATAGTTTTCAATTCCAGAGCAATAACCGAGTTCTCGAATCATTTCCAAATCGAAATTGGTTCGTTCTTCGAGTCTTTTGGCTTCCAAATGTTTACCAATTTCCTTAAAATAATCGACTTGTTTGACCAAATCCTGTTGGATTTCCCAAATCGCACTTTGCAAAGTATCGGGCGAAGTCACAAACATATTCGCAGGATAAATCGTGAGTTGTTCAATTCGCTCGATGACTTTGGATGATTTTAAATCAAAGCTTTCGATTTCTTCAATTTCATCTCCAAAAAAATGAATTCGGTAGGCATCATCGGCATAACTGGGATAAACTTCGAGTGTGTCTCCTTTGATTCTAAAATTTCCCGGATTGAAATCGGCTTCGGTTCTGGAATATAAACTTTGAACTAAAGTGTGTAATAATTTAGTTCTAGAAATCACTTGGTTTTTCTCAATCGCAATGACATTCTTCTGAAATTCTACAGGGTTTCCAATACCATAAATACAAGAAACCGATGCCACAACGATAATATCTCTTCGTCCCGAAAGCAGCGAAGAAGTGGTACTCAAACGCATTTTTTCCAGCTCTTCGTTGATAGACAAATCCTTTTCGATAAACACTCCCGAAACGGGCATAAAAGCTTCGGGTTGGTAATAATCGTAATAGGAAACGAAATATTCCACCGCATTATTAGGGAAAAATTGCTTGAATTCCGAGTATAATTGGGCGGCCAAGGTTTTATTGTGAGCCAAAATCAGGGTTGGTTTTTGCACTTCCTGAATGACATTGGCGACAGTAAACGTTTTCCCGGAACCCGTTACTCCCAACAAAGTTTGATAACGTTCACCAGCCTCAATACCTTGAGTTAGTTTTTCAATAGCCTGTGGTTGGTCGCCTTTGGGCTGATAATCGGAGATAACTTGGAATTTCATTTAACGCTGTTAGAAATACAAAGTTACAAAGGAAATACTGAAAAAAGAGTTTAGGGAAATTTAAAACTTTTACTCATTCTTTGGGGTACCACAACCTAGGCTTTGATAGGGCTTTGAGTACCCTTTGATGGGGAGATGAAAGGATTCGAGATTGTTTTTTTATTCAGTCTGTAGAAATTGTTTGCATCATTTTTTTTATTTTAATAGCTTTTTCAAAATGATTTAGTTTATGTTTCAAAATCCACCATTCGGCAACCTCTAATAGTAGTTTTGGATTGTCATTTTTATTTGCAAAAAAGGCATAAAATGAAAGTCCAACATTTTCTCCTTTCTTAGCTATTTTTTCATCGCAAATTTGAATTATTTTTTGAATTATTTTTTCATCCATTATTATGAGATTTGTAATGTGTTTTTAGTTTTATGGAATGGCTTAGTCTGTAAATGACCTAAAATGTAATAACCTAAAACAAAATCGGTTGAAAATTGAAAGTCACTACCTCAAAGTCGGAGACTTTACCGAGCGGGAGTAGTACTTTTATTGTTTTGCTTTAATTTCGTTTACTTTTTCTAAAAAATTTATAATGTGTTTTGGATAGTTTCCTTCAAAGTATTCAAAGACTAAAGAATTTTTTGAGAAAAAATGGCTTGTATATTCAATCCAAGTTTCAATACTTATTTCTCCATTTATTTTAAATAATTTTTTTGATTTCGTTTTTATATGAGAATCAGTTTTTGAATTATAATTAAAATCTGAATCCCTTCTACTTAAATATTCACTTTCAGTATAGAAATGAATTGCACCATCAAAATGTCTAAAATGATTTTTATCTAAATCAAATTCAGCGTGAATATATCTAACAGGAAAATATTTAATGCCATCTTTTTCTATTTTTATCTTTTCAGTTTTAAATTCTTCAGCTTGAAACGTTTTAATATTGTCTTTTGTATACCACTTAATGTCAAAGGCGTAAGAATCGGAAAAGAAGAAAGAAATGTCGAAATCGTCTAAATCTAAAGGTGGTCTCAATTTTACAACATCATCTTTTATATTCTTAATTGTTTTGTTAAATTTTGCACCATACCAAGTGTCTCGTTCTAAACACATAGAATTATCAACATTTATTCTAACTCTATCTAAATCAAGTGAAATGTATGTTTTTGAATTTGGTAAGTTCAGATTCCAATAAAATTCAATAAATCTAGGTTCAAAATTATTGCTGTAATGAAAACCTCTTCTAAAATAAGAATTAGCCATAAGCATAAATTTTTCACTAAATAAGTAACCATTTGCAAACCTTTTTTTTTCAAAAATTTCACTTAATAGATTTAAATCCATTAACCCTTCTTTGTCTGGAATTAGAGAACTATTAAAATTTGTGATTAAATTTGGATACGTTGCAATAATCCCAATGGTTTCATAATATCTAAAATTTTCATCTTCTAATTTAATATCATATTTAGATACAAACTTTTTAAAAGAATCTATTAACCCTTTATTTTCTGATAGTTGTCGTATTTCTTCGTCTATTATACTTTGATAATACTTTTTTTTAAAATCAGACATATTTTCCATTAAAAGTTCTCTTTAAATTTCTATAATTTCCTTTACTCAAATTTCCAATTCCTCTGTTGCGCTTCCGATTGGAAAGTCCAAGCCAAGATGCGACTGGTTTTTTGACCTTGCGCCATATCGATGGTTTTTACTTCAACGACATTTACTTTGTTGAGGGTTTTGTATAAACTGGAAAGATTCTCTTTTTTGGAAACCAAAGTGGTAAACCAAAGGCATTGCATTGGGTATTTGGCACTTTCGAAAATCATTTGGGTGATGAAACCCAACTCGCCACCTTCGCACCATAATTCGGCGTTTTGACCGCCAAAATTCAATACGGGCTTCGTAGTTCTTGTGTTTTCGAGGTTGTTGACTTTGCGAATGGAGGATTTCGTAGCTTCTTCTTGGGAGTTATGAAACGGTGGATTGCAAATCGTGAGCGAAAATCGGTCTTCGGGTGTGATGATGTTTTTGAAAATAAAACGCGATTCGGTTTGCAATTGCAGGCTGATGAAATCCATTAATTTTGGATTGACTTCAATGATTTTTTTGCAGTTTTGAATGGCTTTTTCGTCGATTTCCGTTCCAACGAATGACCAACCGTAAACGGAATTTCCTAATATGGGATAAATGCAATTCGCACCAATACCTATATCCAAAATTTGAACATTTTCACCTTCGGGAATAATGCCATTGTTATTAGATACCAATAAATCAGCGATATAATGGATGTAATCTACTCTTCCTGGAATTGGAGGACAAAGATAATTTTCGGGAATATCCCAGTTTTGAATGTCGTAATCGGCAATCAGCAAGGCTTTGTTGAGTGCCTTTACAGCTTGGGGATTACTGAAATCAATGGTTAGCTTCGCCTGTTCGCTATCGCTTGAGTCTATGTTATGTTCGTTTATGACAACAAATTGTTTAAGTTCGGGGCAAACGGCACTTAATGCTTCAAAATTATATCCTAATCGGTGTTGATTTCTGGGATGTAAATTTGTTTTTTCGATAATAGGTTTCAATTTCATTTTCTTTATTTCGATGCAAAGATAGTTGATTTATAGTGATATTAGGATGCAGATTTCAGGTGGCAGGTTTCAGGTGGCAGGTTGCAGATAGCAGATTTCAGAAGCAGGTTGCAGATAGCAGGTTGCAGATAGCAGGTTGCAAAAAACTGTCATCTGCTATCTGAATTTTAATCCCAACATTCCATCAACAATAAATCTCCCCCATTGTGTTCTATAACAACTAATCCATCTTCTAAAACGTGATTGCTGCTTCCGGTTCTGTAGCCAATGGTTAGACTGTCATTTTCCAATGGATAAAACAAATTCTTGGAATGTATTCCTGTTACGTGACCAATTGGAATTAAAGAAATTGTTGTGTTGGCAGGATACCATTTTTCGTATTTTTTGGGTAATAAAAAAACTTTGGAATGGTCGTCGAGCACCACAATTTTGATTAAATCTCGGTATCGAGTGATGTTAGTGATATTGGTTATGGTGTGATCGGCACGTTTTCCGGTTGCCCAAACGACGTTGACAGCTGGAATTTTTCGTTCGACGAGATAATCGAATGCTTTCTCTAAATCGGTTTTGTTTTGGTCTAGTGTGTGAACAATTTCTAATGGATATTGTTTTTCCTTGTAATAATTAGGGTCGAAACCTCGGTCGAAATCACCCAGCAAAACATCTACTTTTATACCTAATTCCAAAACACGTTCCATTGCCGAATCTAAAACAATAACTAATGGCGACCATTCGAGTAATTGCCCCAATAATTCGATGTTGCAGGAAGCACCGTTGGCAATGATTAAAGCCGGTTCTTGGTCATCGCGAACGATATGGTGTGAAGACATTTAATTTTTGATTTAAAAGTTCTGATTTTTTGTAAATGTATGAAAATCTAACCAAAAAACTTTTGAACTGAAATCTGATTAGCCCAGACAGCAATGAAAAGCCCAGAGTGCAAAAAACTAATTTTTCTTATCTAAAAGAGCGACCAAAGGAAGCTCCTTTTAGGGCTTAGAAAAATAGTTTTTTAAGCGAGGACTTGTAATGTATGGCTGGAATAGCTCCTTATTGAATGACGTAATCTCGCTCATCGACTTCGCTTAAGGAGAAAAAACCTAGTGCGTAATTGTTGATATTGTTCTGATTGACAATATTGCCTCTAACGGTTGCTGGAGGAGTTTGAAATGGGCTTCCACCACCTGAACTATTTGAAATGGAAATGATTTTGTTCATATAATTAAAATACAATTCAGAAACTCCGTAATGGGTAATGTCAATCTTAGTTCCTTGTTTTAAATCTTCGTCACTGAATTGCCAAGATTTCATATTTCCGTTGGTGAATTCATCTTTTAAGATACTATAACTTGGGGTTTTATAAATGTCTGGAAAGAATTTTACCATGTAGAAATTTTTATCCGTTGGATCTTGGAACGAAACTTGAATTTCATAATCTTTACCCGAAAAGCCTCCATTATTTTTTTGTACAATAGACAAAATTGGGGAAACAGATTGCATCGTCTCTGTGGCTGTATAAGTTTCTCCTTTGTAGATAACGGTCAATGTGTAAGTTTCGCCAAGAATCGGTTTGAAATTATTGCAAAGATACTCTCCAGTATTCGGAATTTCTGAAAATATAAAATTTAAGTTTTCACTACTTTTTACCGAAACACTAGCTCCAGAAATTTTAGGAATCACATTGCTGTAAAAATCAGTTGTGGTGGATAAAATTATTTTTTGTTCTGCTCCTGTGGTTCCCTTTTGCCAATTGATAGCCGCATCGATAACCAATCTTGGTGCAGCAGTATTCAAATCGACATCGATTACTTCTTCGCAACTTTGGAAGAATAGTGTGATAACGATTAGCGCTATATATTTAGTGATTTTCATGATTTTAGAATTTGAAATTATAACTTACTGACGGAACAGCTCCAAAAATAGACAACTTTACTGCTTCGTTTGCACCCGATGTTTGGTTCTCTCTAAAGCTAATTGATGCTGCATTTTTTCGATTGTAAATGTTGTAAACACTAAACACCCATTCGCCTTGCCAACCTTTTCTTTTGTCGGGTTTAGGTGTGTATGTTGCCGATAAATCTAAGTGATGGTAGGTTGGTAAGTTGTCTTCGTTTCTACCGCCATAACTAGGAATTGTGATTCCTTGGTATTGGTATTGACCGTTCGGAAAAGTTACAGGTTGACCCGATTGCAGAATAAAATTCCCTCCAAATGCCCATTTTGGATTCAGACTATAATTGGCTGTAACCGCTAAATTATGCAATTTGTGAAAGCCAGTTTTGTACCAATTTCCGTTGTTGATTCCCGATTCGTTAGGTGTTCTGCCCGGAGTTTGTTGCTCTGAATTGGATAAAGTATAGGCTACCCAACCATTGAGTTTTCCAAAGTTTTTTCTAATCATAAATTCCAGACCATAGGCTCTTAATTGCCCGTTGAGTATGACTTGTTCGATGGCATTATTGGCAATTAAATCGGCACCGTCTATGTAGTCAATTCGGTTTTTTATTTTTTTGTAAAAACTTTCGATTTCCATAGAATACATATCGTTTTTGAAATTTCTGAAATAACCAACAGCCACTTGATCGGCAATTTGGGGTTGAATGTATTGATCGCTTGGTGTCCAAATATCCAGCGGAGTCGGTGAGGCTGTGTTCGAAACCAATTGTAAGTATTGAACCATTCGATTATAACTAGCTTTTACGGAAGATTTTTCATCTAAAACATAAGAGCTTGAAAAACGTGGTTCCAAATTCGAAAAGGAAGTGATTACCTCATTGTAGCCGTATGTTTTGGAACCAATGGGAATGCCTTTTTCGTATATTTTGAGTTGGTCATTGTACGTTACCGCTTGATTGTCTTGGTATAAATTGACGGTAGAAGCTCCCAATCGGTAAAACATACTAAAACGCAAGCCATATAAAAACGATAATTTTTGTGTAGCCTGATGTTCTGCTTCTACATAAACGGAAGGTTCGAAAGCATTTTTTTTGTCTAATTGGCTGAAATTGATACTGGAATTCTCATCAA
Source organism: Flavobacterium sp. (assembly GCA_035433125.1). Taxonomy (GTDB): domain Bacteria; phylum Bacteroidota; class Bacteroidia; order Flavobacteriales; family Flavobacteriaceae; genus Flavobacterium. The sequence continues at coordinate 5,679 of DAORUG010000040.1, read as the reverse complement.
TTGGTTCAATAGTTCCTGGGTTGAATTTGTAATAAATGGAATTCATACCAAAATCTAATTTTATTTTGTCGTTCAGATAGTATTTTAAATCGTATTTCAAATTGAAATTTTTAATGCTCGATTGCCAATCAAAACCAACAGACGAAAGCGTTAAACCATAATAATAATCACTAAAAATAGCCGATAGATTAGAAAATAGTCTGTCTGAAAATAAATGATTCCATCTCAAATTGAAGGTGCTGTTTCCGTAAGTGTTTTCGAATTCTTTGCTGATATTAAAAAAATCTCTTCCAAAATAACTGGAAACATACAAGCTATTGTTATCGTTCAATTTGTAATTTAATTTAGCGTTTAAATCATAAAAAGAAGCCGAATTTTCGTTGTCAGACAATTTTAGAAACAAGTGAGCATAAGAAGTTCGACCTCCAATAAGGAAAGAACCTTTGTCTTTTACAATCGGACCTTCGGCCAACAATCGACTGGAAATCAAACCAATTCCGCCATTCATATGAAAGGAATTACTGTTTCCTTCTTTTTGATAAATATCTAAAACCGAGGAAGCTCTTCCGCCGTAACGTGCCGGAATTCCTCCTTTGTATAATTTTAAATCCTTGATAGCATCGGGATTGAACACCGAGAAAAACCCAAAAACGTGCGAAGAATTGAAAATGGTTGCTTCGTCCAATAATACTAAATTCTGGTCTGCACCACCACCACGAACATTAAAACCCGATTGACCTTCACCGGCACTTGTAACCCCGGGAAGCAACAATATTGATTTTAAAATATCCGCTTCACCCAAAACCACTGGCATTTTTTTTATAGTAGCCATCGTGAGTTTGTTCACACTCATTTCGGGAGTTTTGATGTTGGTACTTTTTTTATTGCTCGTAACCACAACTTCTTTTAATTGTTGTTCGCTACTTTGAAGTTTAAAATTTTTCTTGATATTCTGTGCTAATTCAATCTTTTCTTCGATGGTTTGAAAACCCAAATAAGTGATTTGCAAAGTGTAGTTTCCTTTGGGTAACGTTATCGAATAAAACCCGTATTCATTGGTCGTAACACCTGTTTTCAATTCAATGATAGAGACGTTTACACCAATTAAAGTTTCGTTATTGTTCGAATCAGAAATGGTCCCGCTGATGGTGAATTTTTGCTTAGCTGATTCTATATTTTCCTGCGAAAAAGAAGTAAGTGTCGTTAAAAAAAACAGAAAAAAAACAACAATTTTATTTGAGTTCATACTTAAATTTTAATGTGCAAATTTCGTTAAATTGTAGTGACTTTTTTTTTTAACAAATGTTAAAGTTTTGTAAATAAAAAAAGACAACCGTTTCGAGTTGCCTTTTAAAAATATACTTTTTAAAGAAGTTTAGGCTAATTTCTTTTTCATATTTTCTTTCACTCTAAATTGTACCATTCTCGATATTAAATCCAGTGGCAATGATTTTGTCAAAGGAAATTGAACCGAACCTTTTCCTTGCTTGTAAACCGATAATTCATCCTTGAATTCGGAATGACCTGTAGGCGTGGCATAAAAACCAATATGATTTTTATAAGCTGCAAAATACACCAGCATTCCATGATATTTGAAAGCCGGCATATTGTAACTGATGACTTCTTCGGCTTCAGGAGCTGCTTCCTTTATGGTTTGACGCATTTGTTCCAAAAGAGTTTGAACTTCCTGTGTTTGAGTAGCAATGTATTCGTCGATATTTTTGAAGACCTTTTTCAAAACGATTACTTTTAAGCTTTCAACAAGGTTTCAATGTCAAATTTTTTCATTTTCAAAAAAGCTTGAACAACTCTTGGACCTTTTTCCGGGTCAGCCATCAATTGCCCTAAAATACTCGGTACAATTTGCCAAGAAAGGCCAAATCGGTCTTTGAGCCAGCCGCATTGACTTTCGCTTCCGCCTTCGATCAATTTTGTCCAATAGTTGTCGATTTCGTCTTGGGTGTCACATTCTACAACTAATGAAAAGCCCTCGTTAAATTGAAATTCGTGTTCTCCAAAGCCATCCATCGCTGCAAATAATTCATTTTGTAACTTGAAATTACCAAATTTCAAACTCCCTTTTTGTTGCACATCTTCCGATTCATCAAGACTCAAGCTTTGTATTTCTGAATTGGAAAAGATAGAAGTGTATTGTTTTATGGCTTCTTGCGCTTTACCGTATTGCTCTCCAACAAATAGTAAGCAGGGCATTATTTTTGGAACATCCGCAGGCAATTCACTCAGCATTAATTGCCAACAAAGACCAAATTTATCAGCCACAAAGCCATATTTTTTGCTCCAAGGATATTCGTCTAATGGCATCATTATGTTGCCTTCTTCGATGAATTTGTTCCAAATAGTTTCTGTTTCTTCATCTGTTTCACAAATAACAAAAAAAGAAATTGACGGATTTATTTTGAACATTGGTCCGCCGTTTAAACCCATTATCAATTTACCTTCTATTTCAAAACGCACCACCATTGGGGTGTCATCTACTATTTTAGAATGGTTGAAAATGGAACAATAAAATTCCGCTGCTGCTTTGGCATTGCCATCAAACCATAAGCAAGGATAAATAGGCTTTTTCATCTTTGGTTTTGTAATTGTTAAGTATCAGATTAAATCAATTATTTTTCAACGTAGTTTTTGAAATTAGTTAAAATCGCTTGCCAACCAAACTTTTGTAATTCGAGCGTATTCTCGGTTTCAGCTTCAAAAATTTCTGTGACTTGAACGCCGTTTTCGGTCGGTGAAAATGTGATAGTTACTTTTCTGTTATCCAAAAGAGTATAACTAATCTTTTCGTTGGTTAAAACTTCATCGTAAATTCCTTCGAAATCAAAACCAAAACTTCCGTCTTTGGCTTCCATTCTCGAAAGGAATTTGCCTCCAATTCTCAAATCATTTTCAGCCCTTGTGGTGTGCCAATCTTCCGAAGCGTTATTCCATCGTGTGATATGTTCGGGTTTTGTCCAGAACTCCCAAACTTTTTCGATTGGAGCATTGACAAGAGTTTCGACTGTGATTTTTTCTTTGAGTGTCATTTTAAAATGTTTTTTGATGTTATTGGCTGATTCTTTTGCATTCAAATATTAATTTAACTTTTAATATTTTACACATCATTTCGAGTGGTTTTGAATAAGTAATGCGACAGCTTTACTATTCAAAATAGTATAGAGAAGCCTACTGTTTTAGAGTTCTCGATACTTTTTATTAAAAAAAAAGCTATCGCATTTTTTAATAAAACACTCGAACAGACGAAGCGAGATTAATCAATCATTGATTCAAATATATAAAAAAAAAGACAACCGTTTCCAGTTGTCTTTTAAAATATAATAGATAAATAATATCGTATTAAGCGATTTTTGCCAATATAGAATTGAATGTTTCGCTTGGTCTCATGGCCTTGCTTGTCAATTCTGGATTGGGTTGGTAGTAGCCACCAATATTTTGCGTTTTCCCTTGTGAGCCAATCAATTCGGCGTTGATTTTTACTTCATTTGCAAAAAACTCAGTGGCAATTGGAGCGAATATGGATTTCAATTCGGCGTCTTTGTCTTGTGCTCCTAAAGCTTCTGCCCAATACATTGCCAAGTAAAAATGAGAACCACGATTGTCGATTTGTCCCACTTTACGAGCTGGAGATTTATCATTTGCCAAGAATTTCTCAGTAGCAACATCTAGGGTTTCGGCTAGAACAATAGCTTTCGAATTGTTTAATGTTTGTCCGATATATTCTAATGAAGCGCCTAATGCCAAAAATTCACCAAGTGAATCCCAACGCAAATAACCTTCTTCTAAAAATTGCTGCACGTGTTTTGGAGCTGATCCTCCGGCGCCAGTTTCAAACAAACCACCACCATTCATTAATGGAACAATAGATAGCATTTTAGCCGAAGTTCCCACTTCAAGAATTGGGAATAAATCGGTTAAATAATCTCGCAATACATTACCTGAAACCGAAATGGTATCCAATCCTTTTATGATTCTTTCCAATGTAAAATTAGTAGCTTCAATAGGATTTAAGATTCGAATATCTAAACCTGTTGTATCGTAATCTTTTAAATATTGAGTCACTTTTTCAATTAATGCTCTGTCGTGAGCTCTATTTTCATCCAACCAAAATACGGCTGGAGTATTGGATAAACGCGCTCTGTTTACAGCTAGTTTTACCCAGTCTTGAATCGGAGCATCTTTGACCTGACACATTCTAAAAATGTCTTTAGCTTCGACAGCTTGTTCCATCAAAACAGTTCCATTAGTATCAACAACACGAACAACTCCGTCTGCCTTTATTTGGAAAGTTTTGTCGTGCGAACCATATTCTTCTGCTTTTTGAGCCATCAAACCTACGTTAGGAACACTTCCCATAGTTGTCGGGTCGAATGCTCCATGTTTTTTACAAAAATCGATGGTAGCGGTATAAATTCCAGAATAACATCTGTCAGGTATGATTGCAATAGTATCTTGTTGTTTGCCGTCTTTATTATACATCTGTCCCGAAGTACGAATCATGGCTGGCATAGAAGCATCTACAATTACATCCGATGGAACTTGAAGATTGGTAATTCCTTTTTCTGAATTTACCATCGCCAAAGCCGGACCGTTTTCGATAGCTTGGTCTATTGCTGCTTTTATTTCAGTTTCTTTTGAATTCCCTGCAATTTTAGCATACACATCTCCTAAACCATTTCTGGTATCAACGTTTAACTCATCGAATAATGCTGCATATTTTTCAAAAACCTCTTTGAAATAAACTTCAACTACAGCTCCAAAAATAATTGGATCGGAAACTTTCATCATTGTAGCTTTCAGGTGAACCGAAAGCAATACGTTTTGTTCTTTAGCTTCTTTGATCGTTTTGGCAACGAAACTTTTCAAAGCGTTGAGATTCATTACCGAACTATCAATGATTTCACCCACTTTCAAAGGAGTACTTGCTTTCAAAACGGTTGTTACTCCGTCTTTCGAAATGAATTCTATTTTTACATCTGTAGCTTCTGCAACGGTAACTGATTTTTCACTTCCGTAAAAATCGCCAGTTTCCATAGAAGCAACTTTTGTTTTTGATTCAGATGACCAAGCTCCCATTGAATGTGGGTTTGCTTTGGCATAATTTTTTATTGCTTTTGGTGCTCTACGATCCGAATTTCCTTCACGCAAAACTGGATTTACAGCCGATCCTAAAACTTTAGAATATTTACCTTTAATAACTACTTCATTCTCGTTAGCTGGTTCATCAGGAAAATTTGGAACCGCATAACCATGAGATTGTAATTCTGCAATAGCCGTTTTCAATTGTGGCACCGATGCGGAAACATTAGGTAATTTAATGATGTTAGCTTCTGGAGTGTTGGCCAATTGACCTAATTCTGATAAAGCATCTCCCACTTTTTGGTCTTCTTTCAAAAATTCAGGAAAGTTGGATAAAATTCTTCCCGCAAGAGAAATATCTCTAGTTTCAATTTCAATATTAGAAGTTGCCGTAAATGCTTGAACAATTGGTAAAAAGGAGTAAGTGGCCAATAAAGGTGCCTCGTCTGTAAGCGTGTAAAAAATTTTAGATTTCGTTGACATTTTAATAAAAATTTTTTTAATATTTATTTTGGGTTACAAATGTAAGAAAAACGTTTTCGTAAATCGGAAAACACCTTGATTTAGTTTGAAAAATTATGGAAT
>DAORUG010000039.1:0-22659 GCA_035433125.1 Flavobacterium sp. | reverse complement strand
ACTTAAGTTTAAGTGACTTCGACGGCTGTGTCCATTCCAAAATTGTCTGTAGCAACTATTTAAGTTTCACTCAGTTATACTTGATTATTTTCAAATTTATTTCGTTGAAATAAACATTTGAATTGTCATTATTAGAAACTTTAAATGGATTCAACAAGTGCCTTCAAATTAGCTAGTTTATTCTTATATTTGATGTAAATAATTGAGCCATGTCAAAAATATATTTTTTAAAGTTTAAAATAATTTCTAGAATTATTTTGTTCATTGCGTTGATTTCTTCTTACGCTGTTTCATCCCAAACATTTACCGATAGTAACTTGCCAATTGTTATTATTACTACAGATTTAGACAGCAATAATCAACCGCTACCGATTCTTGATGATCCAAAAATTTTGGCAAGTATGAAGGTAATCAAACATCCTGATGGAAGTAGAAATTATCTCTCGGATGCAAACAACAATGCTTTTTTAAATTACAATGGTAGAATTGGTATTGAGATTAGAGGCTCGTCATCACAGACTTTACCCAAAAAAGGCTACGGTTTGACTACCTTAAAAGCGGATAATACTAGCAATAATAATGTAAGTTTATTAGGGATGCCAAGTGAAAACGATTGGATATTGAATGGATTAGCATTTGATCCTTCACTTATCAGAGATTATTTGTCTTATAATTTGTCCAGGCAAATAGGAGATTATGCAACACGAACCGTTTATTGTGAGCTTGTGATTAACGGAGAGTATAGAGGGTTGTACTTGTTGCAGGAAAAAATAAAAGCAGGTACAGGTCGCGTTAATGTATTAAAAATAGCAGCTGCTGATATTTCTTTGCCAAACGTAACGGGCGGTTATATCACAAAATCTGACAAAACAACTGGTGGCGATCCTATAGCTTGGACAATGAGTTCTTATTCCGGATGGTCTGATTTTATCCACGAATTACCAAAACCCGAGGCTGTTACTACTCAGCAGAATTCCTATATATACAACCAGTTTTTGAATTTAGAAACGACTTCTCATTCTAATAATATTGATTTAATTTCGGGTTACCCATCCGTTATCGATGTTCCGTCATTTGTCGATTTTATGCTTGTCAATGAGTTGGCTTCTAATGCTGATGCATACCAGTATAGTACTTATTTTCACAAAGACAGAGCTGGTAAACTTCGTGCCGGACCTATTTGGGATTTCAATTTAACGTATGGGAATGATTTGTTTCTTTGGGGAATGGATAGAAGTCATTATTCTGTTTGGCAGTTTTCCAATGGGGATAATGAAGGAGCCAAATTCTGGAGAGATTTATTCAATAATCCAATGTATAAATGTTATATGTCCAAAAGATGGAACGAACTTACGCAAACTGGGCAACCTTTGAATTATGAAAGTATTTTACAATTTATTGACCAAACGGTGACTTTAATTAGTGAAGCGAAAGTTCGAGAAGAGCAAAAATGGGCCACCGATGTTTATCCTGCGGTTCATTTTCCCGCCAATGAAATCAGTAATTTAAAAACATGGTTGTCGAATAGAATTTCTTGGATGACCAGTAATTTGGGTTCTTTTTCAGGATGTAATGCTGTTTCCATTCCACAACTTGTTATCAATAAAATAAATTATAATCCCCAAGGAGCAACATCTACTGAAAGCGATAGTCTAGAATTTGTCGAAATTAAAAACACAAGTAATACTGAGGTAAGTCTAACAGGAATTTATTTTAAGGAATTAGGATTTAGTTATCAGTTTCCGGCTAATTCATCGGTTCAGGCTGGACAAAGTATTTATTTGGCCAGTAATTCAGTTGCTTTTCAAACTAAATACGGAATTGCTCCTTTTGGACAATTTACCAGAAATTTATCCAACAGTTCTCAAAAAATTGTATTGGCCGATGGTTTTGGAAATACAATTGATTCTGTAGAATATTTTGACGCATTGCCATGGCCAATTGCTGCTGATGGAACTGGAAGCTATTTGCAATTGATAAGTACTGAGATGGATAATAATCTGGCTTCAAGTTGGACTGTATCTAATAATAACTTAGCAACAACTTCGTTTGACGAAACGACTACAATAGCTATTTATCCAAATCCAGTAACCCAATTTTTAAACATTCATGCTTCAAAACCAATGAATCGCATTAAAATTTTCGATGTTTCTGGCAAATTAATTTATGATTTAAAACAAAAATCAGAAACAATAAATACAGATTGGAGTCATTATTCGAATGGGGTTTATTTTATTTCGATTTATGATGACAATGGATTTATTGTAAAAAAAGTGATTAAGCAATAGTTTTTGATAAATTGTATCTAAATTTAAATTGTATTTTTTATTCAGATATATAAAATATTTTTATACATTTGTTTAATAAATATTTAAAAATGATGAACAACTCATATAATGTCAAGACTGTTTTTAGTATTAAAGATCTTGAAAACTTATCAGGAATAAAAGCACATACTATTCGAATTTGGGAAAAAAGATATAATGTTCTTCAGCCAATGCGCTCTGACACAAACATAAGAAATTATGATTTGCAGAGTTTGCAAAAATTACTAAATGTTGTTTTGTTGAATGATTATGGCTACAAAATATCAAGGATAGCGGAGCATTCATCCGAAAAAATTGAGCTTCTTGTAAGGGAAATTATTTCTGAAAAAAGCACAAAAAACCACGCCATAAATGCTTTTAAAATGGCTATGATTAATTTTGATCAGGCTTTGTTTTTTAACACCTACAATAGTTTGCTTTCTGAAAAAAGCTTTCGTGATGTTTTTTATGAAGTTGTAATTCCTTTGATGCAAGAAATTGGTTTGTTATGGCAAGCGGGAACGATTACGCCTGCACAAGAGCATTTTATAACTTTTTTGATCAAGCAAAAACTACTCTTAAATACAGAAAAACTTCAAATTCTTGAACCCACAAAAAACGATAAAGTATTTGTTCTTTACCTTCCTGAAAACGAAATTCACGAACTTGGTTTAATGTATTTGAATTATGAGATTTTATTAAACGGGTACAAAACAATTTATCTTGGCGAAAGTGTGCCTGTAGAAAGTTTGAAGGATATGAAAAAATATTTCGACAATATTGTTTATATATCTTATTTGACTGTTGAGCCAACAAGAGATGCGTTAAACAACTATATAGAAGAAATTACCACTAAAATAATTGATGAAAATTCACGGGTTTGCTTCCTTGGTAGAATGGTAGAATTTATTGATACAAACAACATTTCAGACAAAATTTCAGTTTATAATTCTATTTCTGATTTAGTTCAAGAATTATAATTTATTGTTAACAGTGTTATTTTTGTTTAATTTATTTATACATTTGCTAAACAAATGAAAAAAACAATTACAATTATCGGTTCTGGATTTTCGTCTTTAGCAGCTTCCTGTTATTTGGCGAAAGAGGGTTATGATGTTACGATTCTCGAAAAAAATGCTACAGTAGGAGGTAGAGCTAGGCAATTTATAAAAGATGGATTTACTTTCGATATAGGTCCAACTTGGTATTGGATGCCCGATGTTTTCGAAAAATTTTTTGCTGACTTCGGCAAGAAACCATCGGATTATTACCATCTTGACAAATTAAATCCTGCCTATGTCGTGTATTTCGATGAGTTAGATGCTATACAAATTCCGGATAATCTAAAAGATATATTCGATATTTTTGAAATTCAGGAAAAAGGAAGCTCCAAACATTTAGAATCTTTTTTGGATAATGCCAAGCATAATTATGATGTGGCTATCAAAGATTTAGTTTATCGGCCGGGTATTTCGATTACGGAATTAATTACGCCTGTAACAATAAAAAAAGCCAATCAATTTTTTAGTACAATTAGAACTGCTGTTCGAAAAAATATTAAAAATAATCGTTTGCAGCAAATAATGGAATTTCCGGTCTTGTTTCTAGGAGCAAAACCCTCGAATACGCCTTCTTTTTATAGTTTTATGAATTATGCAGACTTTGGTTTAGGAACTTGGCATCCCAAAGGCGGAATGTACGAAGTGGTAAAAGCAATGACCCTTCTAGCTACAGAATTGGGTGTAAAAATTAAAACAAATCAGAACGTAGGGAAAATAAATGTCGACAAAGGTGTAGTGAAAAGTGTAGTTTCAAATGGAGAAATAATACATTCCGATGTGGTTTTAAGCGGAGCAGATTACCATCATACCGAAACTTTATTAGATGAAAAGTATCGAGGATATTCCGAAAAGTATTGGGATTCAAAAATATTTGCACCATCTTCGCTTTTGTTTTATGTTGCTTTTGATAAAAAAATAAAAAATGTTTCACATCATACTTTGTTTTTTGATACTGAGTTTGATGTTCATGCCAAAGACATTTATGATAATCCTAAATGGCCTGAAAAACCATTATTTTATGCCAGTTTTCCCAGCAAAACCGATGATACTGTTGCTCCAGAGGGAAAAGAAGCTGGTATATTCTTAATTCCAATAGCACCAGGAATTGAAGATACTCCTGAAATAAGAGAAAAATATTTCAAAAGTATTATGGGAAGATTTGAAACTTTGACAAATCAAAAAGTATTAGATAGTATTATTTTTAAAGAAAGTTTTTGTGTGAAGGATTTTATTAATGATTACAATTCATACAAAGGGAACGCTTATGGATTGGCTAACATTCTAACTCAAACTGCTTTTTTGCGACCAAAGATTATTAGTAAAAAGGTAAAAAATTTATTTTTCACCGGACAATTGACTGTTCCTGGTCCAGGTGTCCCACCATCAATAATTTCTGGAAAAATAGTTTCCGACTTGATCCAAAAAAGTTTTGATAAAACGAGTGTATAAGAGGTTGGTTTTTATGATTTTGAATATAAAGTTAATTTTTGAACTTAGTTTGCCTAACAGAAATCCTTTTGTGCAACAATAATTGTATATATTAAATGAAAAAATTATTTGATGATGTTTCTTTTAAATGTAGCGTCTTAGTGACTAAAAACTATAGCACTTCGTTTTCAATGGCAGTTCACATCTTGGCACCTAGTATTAGAGATGCTATCTATAGTATCTACGGTTTCGTTCGCTTTGCCGATGAAATTGTAGATTCTTTTCATGGTTTCGACAAAGAAACTTTGATAGATGATTTTGAGAAAGATTATTACAAAGCACAAAAATTAGGGGTAAGTTTAAATCCAATCTTAAACTCTTTTCTACAAACGGTAAATAAATATAACATCTCTGATGATATGATACAATCATTTTTGAAGAGCATGAAAATGGATTTAATAAAATCTGATTATCACAGCAAGGAAGAATATGATGAATACATTTATGGTTCCGCCGATGTAGTAGGTCTAATGTGCTTGAAAGTTTTTGTAAACGGTGATATTGAAAAATATGACGAGTTGAAAGATGAGGCGATGCGATTGGGTTCTGCTTTTCAAAAAGTTAATTTTTTACGAGATTTGAAAGACGATAATTTAGTTTTGAATCGAAATTATTTCCCGGGCGTCGATTTAAAGTCCTTTGACGAAAATTCTAAAGCTATGATTATCAAAGAAATTGAAGAAGATTTCAGAGTGGCACTTCAAGGGATTAAAAAATTACCTTTAGAAGCAAAATTTGGAGTTTACACTGCCTACGTATATTATAAAAAATTATTAAAAAAGTTAGAAAATACTCCTTGTGTTGAAATTAGGAATTCAAGAATTAGAATTTCTAACTATACTAAGGGACTCTTATTTGCTAATTCTTTTGTAACTTACAAATTGAAATTAGTTTAACTTTTATACCTTTATAACAACAATTAAACGTTCTCAAAATGATATCTTTTTTAATATTTTTGGCTACCTATTTAATAATGGAATGTGTTACCTGGTGTACTCACAAATATGTGATGCATGGTTTTTTATGGTATTTACACGCAGATCACCACCAACCAAAATACGCTCACATTTTTGAACGAAATGATTTGTTTTTCGTAATTTTTGCTATTCCAAGTATTCTTTTGTTTTATTTTGGAGCCTCTGCAGATTTTGATTACAGGTTTTTCATTGGTTTAGGAATCTTTGCTTATGGTTTGAGTTATTTTATTGTTCACGATATCATAATTCACCAACGTTTAAAATTGTTTAAAAATACAAAAAACAAATACTTAGTGGCTCTTCGAAAAGGCCACAAAGTTCATCACAAACACTTGGGAAAAGAACACGGCGAATGTTTTGGAATGCTTTTCGTACCTTTCAAATATTTCAAAATTTAATATGTCTTTATACCTGATTTTAAATATAGCTTCCTTAATTATACCATTTCTGTATAGTTTCGAAAACAGGATGAAGTATATAAAACGTTGGAAAGCTGTTTTTTCTGCTATAATTATAACTGCAATTTTCTTCATAGTTTGGGATATTATCTTTACCAAAATGGGTGTTTGGAGTTTCAATCCTCGCTATCATTCTGGAATTGAATTTTTTGATTTGCCAATAGAGGAGTGGTTGTTTTTCATCTGCATACCGTACGCCAGTATTTTTATTCATTTTGCTTTTCATTACTTTTTGCCGAAGGTTTCTTTGTCGGATAATACAGTTCGAATTATTTACTGGATTTTAATGCTCCTCCTTTTGCCAACAATTTTTCTTCACTATGATAAATGGTACACGGTGATTAATTATAGCGTTTTGGTTTTGGTATTGACTTATACGGTTTTCAAAGTTCCTCATATTTTGAATACTTTTTTCATCACTTTTCTGATTGTGCTGATTCCATTTTCAATAGTCAACGGAATATTAACTGGAAGTTTTATCGACGAACCTGTTGTTTCCTATAATAATGACGAAAATTTAGGAATTAGATTGGGAACCATACCAATAGAAGATGTTGGTTATGCCTTTTCGATGTTATTGATGAGTTTGGTTTTAATAAAAAAAATAGAAAAAGTAGAGTAATTTACAATCAACACTAAGTTAAAATTTAAACAATAATAATGAAAGTATATTCAAAAGAAACAGTTCAATATGTAAATGCGAGTGTCGAAGAATGTTGGGCTTTCTTTTCGAGTCCAAGGAATTTGCAAAAGATTACACCGGAAAATATGGGTTTTCAAATCACGGATTTTGATAATAAACCAATGTACGCCGGGCAAATTATTCAATACAAAGTGTCGCCTCTTTTTGGTTTGAAATTGCGCTGGATGACGGTAATCACTTACGTGAAAGACAATAGTTATTTTGTCGACGAACAACGTTTTGGCCCTTATGCTTTGTGGCATCACAAACATTTTTTTGAAGCCACTGAAAACGGAACCAAAATGACTGACTTAGTTCATTATGCTTTGCCGTTGGGTTTCTTGGGTCGCATAATGAATACATTGGTGGTGAAAAATAAATTAAAAGAAATTTTCGATTTTAGAGTGGTAAAAGTCGACGAAATTTTCAATTCTAAATAATGAGTAAACAAGAAATATCCCTTTTTTGGTTTCGTAGAGATTTGCGTTTAGAAGACAATGTTGGTTTGTTTCACGCCATACAATCTCAATATTCAGTAATTCCTTTGTTTATTTTCGACGAAGCAATATTGGATAGTTTGCCAAAAAATGATGCCAGAGTTGGTTTTATTCACGATTCACTTTCCAAAATTGATGTAAAACTTCGGGAGTTAGGAAGTTCACTTTTGGTCAAAAAAGGAAAAACTCAGGAAGTTTGGCAACAGCTTATTCAAGAATTTGATGTCAAAGAAGTTTTCTTTAACAAAGATTACGAACCTTATGCTATCAAAAGGGATTTGGCTATTTGTGAATTATTAGAAAATAATAAAACAAGTTGCTTTTCATTCAAAGATCAAGTCATTTTCGAGGAAAAAGAAATCACAAAAGCCGACGGTTTGCCTTATACCGTTTACACGCCGTATAAAAATAAATGGTTAGAAAAATACAAAACAATGGCTCCGGTTCAGGAATTTGATGCCACGGATAAATTTTCTAATTTCCATAAAAACAATTTTACTTTTCCAACATTGGAACAAATAGGATTCGTAGAAAGTCCTATAAAAGTAATTCCTCATAATCTAAAAAATGTTTCGAATTACCACGAAACTCGTGATTTTCCGGCTTTGGATAGCACGTCACATCTTTCGCCACATTTGCGTTTTGGAACTGTCAGCATCCGTAAATTAGTGAATTGGGCTGTTCGTAAAAATGATGTTTTTTTGAGTGAATTGATTTGGAGAGAATTTTTTATGCAAATTTTATTCAGTTTTCCAAAAGTCGTTACCCACAATTTCAAATCGGCTTATGACGGAATTAAATGGCGGAATAATGAAGAGGATTTCAAGCGTTGGTGTTCTGGAACCACAGGTTATCCAATGGTTGACGCTGGAATGCGTGAATTGAACGAAACCGGTTATATGCACAACCGAGTTCGAATGGTCGTGGCGAGTTTTCTTTGCAAGCATTTATTAATCAATTGGCAGTGGGGCGAAGCTTATTTTGCCCAAAAGTTGTTGGATTTTGAATTATCTGCCAATGTCGGAAACTGGCAATGGGCAGCCGGGACAGGTTGTGATGCAGCTCCTTATTTCCGAGTTTTTAATCCAGAAATCCAACTTCAGAAATTCGACGAAAAAGGAATCTACATCCGAAAATGGATTCCCGAATTCGATTTAGGATATGCAGCTCCAATGGTTGATCACGCTTTTGCCAGAGATAGAGCGATTGCTGCTTACAAAGAGGGAATTCTGAAGTGATTTTTTTAAACCATTAAGAAAATTTAGAAAAATTAAGTTGTTTATTTCTTAATGAACCTTAACTACCTAAATGGTTTTTTCTTTTTTAAGTTAAAAACGAATATCTTTTAGAATTAGTTGATTAATTTATTCAGCATACCTTGAAAAATAAATCCGTGAAAGGGTAAAACGGAGTACCAATAGAGGTGTCCCAAAAAGCCGTCTGGTTTAAATGTCGCTGATTGATACAAAGTGTTGTTGATAATTTTGAATTCGAGCCAGGCTTCTCCGGGCAATTTCATCTCGGCGTATAAAACTAATTTCCCCTCTTGTTTGTTAGCATACAACACCCGCCAAAAATCTAATGCATCTCCTGCGTGGATATCGTGTTTGTTGGTTCTTCCTCTTCTGGAACCAACACCACCAAATAATTGGTCTATGAAACCGCGTAAATTCCACAACCAATCACCATAATACCAACCTGTTTCTCCGCCAATAGACCAAATTCTATCGATAGTGAAATCTCGGTTTTCTATTTCTTTTTTCCGTCTGTCGATGTAACAATCTTTCTTCGGAACTTTCAAAAATTTGGATATATTGCTCTTAAATCTTCCGCTTACCAATGAATCTTTCCAACTCGAAGCCACCTTATCTTCATCGACTTTTATGAGGGCTCTTGATAAAGCTTGTTCATAAGTCATAGGTTTTACACCCAACAAATCATTTATTTTGTTGTCTCTACAAACGACTTCCACTTTCATGCTGCTCACCAATGCTGAGGCTAATTTATATGAAGTTGAAGTTACGAAATACAACCAATAGGAGGATAACTTTGGTGTCATTATGGGAACGGTATAAATCCATCTTTTTAATTTTTTTGCTTTGGCAAAACCCAAAAGCATTTCTTTATAGGTTAGAATATCTGGGCCTCCAATATCGAAACTCTTGTCGTAAGTAACAGGATTTAATAGTGATTTGGATAAAAATTCCAATACATCTGGAATGGCAATGGGCTGACATTTGGTATTGAGCCATTTTGGAGTTATCATAATCGGGAGTTTATTGATCAAATCCCGAATTATTTCGAAAGAAGCGCTCCCGGAACCCACGATGATTCCTGCTCTTAGTGTTGTCATAGCAAATTTTCCACTATTCAGGACATCTTCCACTTTTTTTCGGGAGGCCAAATGTTTGGAAAGTGATTTGTCATTGACGATACCACTCAAATAAATGACTTGTTTCGCGTTTGTTCTATCAATACTATACACAAAATTTTCCGCCGAAATTCTTTCTAATTCATCATAATTATTGTCTGAACCTGACATAGAATGAATCAAATAATAGCCTGCGTCTATATCAGTTGGAATCTTTTTCAATGTTTCTATTTCTAGAAAATCGACTTCAATGGCAGTAACGTTTTTCCGAAATTCTTCAGGGCAATAAAATCTATTTTTGTCTCTTACACAACAAATGATTTCGTGACCTTGAGCTACTAAAATGGGTAATAGTCGCTTGCCAATGTATCCTGTTGCACCAGTTAAGAGAATTTTCATTGGTTGGTATTTAACTAGTTAAAGTTAACTCAATTTATTGGAAACTAAACTAATAAATTCTTTTCTGGTTTTATTTTTTTCGAAAGCTCCGGTAAAAGATGAGGTTGTTGTAACTGAATTTTGTTTTTGAATACCGCGCATGCACATGCACATATGTTGTGCTTCAATCACAACCGCAACTCCTAATGGATTTAAAGCTTCTTGAATGCAATTTTTTATTTCATCAGTCAGTCTTTCTTGCACTTGCATTCTTCTTGAAAAAGCATCCACAACTCTTGGAATTTTACTCAACCCGACAATTTTTCCATCAGGAATGTAAGCAATATGCGCTTTTCCAAAGAATGGCAACATATGGTGTTCACACATCGAATATACTTCGATGTCTTTTACGACAATCATTTGCTTGTGATTTTCTGTAAATAGAGCAGATTTTAAAATTTCAAGGGGATCTAAACCATATCCATGAGTTAAGTATTGCATGGCTTTTGCTGCTCTTTCAGGTGTTTTTTCGAGTCCTTCTCTGTATATGTTTTCACCTAGATTTTCAATTATGG
Source organism: Flavobacterium sp. (assembly GCA_035433125.1). Lineage (GTDB taxonomy): Bacteria > Bacteroidota > Bacteroidia > Flavobacteriales > Flavobacteriaceae > Flavobacterium. The sequence goes on along the minus strand of DAORUG010000039.1, from coordinate 11,866 downwards.
AGCGGTAATTCTCGGCGATTATAGCAGTGGTTTCAGTATCGTATTTTTCTATTTTTTCGTATCCTTTTATTTCTTTGGCTATCATTTTATTTGTTTTTATGGTCAGCAATAAAGTTGTTTTTGGTTGTGTTTTTATATTTTGAAAGTAACAATACCGTAATCCATTTCAAAAACTTGTCCCGAGATAGATTTAGCATTTTCAGAAATAAGATAATTGGCCATACTCGCCACTTCTTCTGGTTTTAGGTAGTTTTTCATCGGATGGCGTTCCATCATATTTTCTTTCATTCGATCGTTTCGTAAAATTCCTGCAGCAAGCGAAGTTTCGGTAATAGTGGGAGCAATGGCATTGATTCGAACCACTGAGGCCAATTCGGCTCCCAATGATTTTACCAAACCTTCGATTCCCGCTTTTGCTGTTGCAATGCTGGCGTGAAATGGCATTCCCAATTTTGCCGCTACAGTGCTGAACAAAACGATAGATGGATTTGTCCCTTTTTTCAAAACAGGCAAATATTTTTGAATAGTTTTTACCGCACCAATCACATTAATTTCAAAATCATTTCTGAAATCTTCGATGCTCAAACTGCCAATGGGTTTCAAATTAATTGATCCTGGACAATAAATCAAAACGTCAACATTTTCGATTTCTGGAAGAGTGTCTTTTAACACATCTACGGCATAATGTTTTAGGTTTGGATGCGAAATATCAGGAGTATTTCGACTTATGTTATGGACGATGTTGTTTTCTAATTGTTGCAACAAAATGGCGCTTCCAATTCCTTTGCTGCCACCAATGATTACTATATTCTTCATATTCTATCTCTTAGAAATTTTATTGTTGTTGATTTGTCTTTGTCTGCTGCATTTGAATCTACCTTCCTGAAAATTCCTTAGCTTTTCGTGTTTTGTTTTGCGCCCTTGCACTCTTTCACGCCACATTTTGAAACTTGAAGGTTTCATTTCTATTCGCATAAGGTCGATGACTTCTTGCTCTTTTAATCCAAATTGCATTAAAATGGCATCGAAAGTAGTTCGGTCTTCCCATGCCATTTCTATGATTCGGTCTTTTTCAATGTCGGAGAGTTCTTTTTTCAATCTTGGTATTTTTTAAATTCATTCACTACAATTTTTGCTTTCAAATCGAACATCAAATTGTATAATCCAAAGAAAGTTCGGTTCATATAAATAAAATGTTTCGAACCGCGATTCCCGTTCATTTTTCTAAGATTCGTATCTTTTGAAAATCGTTCGCCTAATTTGGCTATGTTTTGGAAAAATTCTTCATCCGAAAAATCGAAAGTTTCAGCTTGAAAAGGCTGAGTAAAAAGCGACAATAAATCATAAAACAGTGCTGTGAAATACTCTGTTTCTGCTGCTGAATCATCCGATCTTAGGATTTCTAATTCGAATAATTTTGCTTTAAAAAGTTCTTTGTTGTCAATGACTTTCTTGTCGATTAACTCAAAGTAGGGAATATAAAATTCTTTTGGAATTTGTTTCATACAACCAAAATCAATTGCCACGAGCTGATTTTCGGAACTTACCAAAAAATTGCCAGGGTGAGGATCAGCATGTACTTTTCTAAGAACATGAATTTGATACATATAAAAATCCCATAGTGCTTGCCCCAATTTATCAGCGACAACTTGATTGGTGTTTTTTTTGGCAAACTCCGAAATATGAATCCCTGTCATCCAATCCATCGTGATGATTTTCTCAGAAGAATATTTTGGGTAATAGTTCGGAAAAACCAAATTTTCTATTTTTTGGCAAGCTTTTACGACTTCTTGACTTTGTTTTAGTTCCAATAAATAATTGGTTTCTTCAGTCAATTTGTCTTCAACTTCTTTAAAATATTTATCAGAATCTTTGCCTTGCAGATTAAACATTCGAATCGCAATGGGTTTTACCAAAGCCAAATCAGACGAAATACTATTGGCAACACCTGGATATTGAATTTTAACGGCTAGTTTTTTACCGTCTTTCACCGCCATGTGAACTTGGCCTATACTGGCAGCATTTACAGAGAAAGCATCAAATTCATCAAAAATTTCATAAGGCGATTTCCCAAAATTGCTCTTGAACGTTTTCAATACTAATGGAGCCGAAAGTGGCGGAACCGAGAACTGAGACAAAGAGAATTTCTCCACATAGGCTTGTGGTAAAAAGCTTTTGTCCATACTCAACATTTGAGCTACTTTAAGAGCACTTCCTTTCAGGCTTTTGAGCCCGTCATATATATCTTCGGCATTGTTTTCATTGAGTTTGTCACGATTCAAATCGCTATTCACCATTTTTTCGCCGTAATATTTCAGGTAATTGACACCAATTTTGGCACCGGTTTGCACCAGTTTTGTGGCTCTTTCTATTTTAGAGGTAGGTATATAGTCTATTGTTTTCATTAGTTTTTTTGCATTTTTTCTTTGAAAAGAAATTTACCTAAATCGATGATACTTTCTATGGGTGTTATATCCATCAATTCGAAACCTGCTTTTACAGATTTTTCTATAAAAATATCCGTTTTCTCGAATGATGCTGATTCATCGTCCAACCAAAATTTCAGAATCATTAAAAACTGAATCCAAGCCGATTCCTGTATTGCTTTCTCTTGTATGTTTTGCAATTTTTCGAATTGCGTTCTCATTTCATCCGTTATAACATCAGAAACATAGTTTTTGAATTCTACTCTAAATCCTGAAAGGTGCATTAAATTCTTAAGTTGGTTCTTATGCTCATTCAGATTCATTACTACATAACTTCTATTGGCGGACATCATTTCAAAAAGGGTGAAATAAAAACTAAGCATTTTGCTCTTCATGTCATAGTTTTCATAAGAAGGATCTTTTTGGATAAGCTCAATTGTTTTTTCGAAAAATAATTTATAGATTTCTTTCTCAACACTTTCTAAAGTGCCAAAAAATGAATAGAAAGTGGCTTCGTCAAAACCATTTTCTTTTGCAAATTGATACACCGACTTTGGTTTATGAGCATTTTCTAGTCTATAATTCATATACATAGAAACAATTTTGTCTCTAGTTATGGTGGTTTTTTTAGTTGCCATTTTTAATAATTTTAAATTACGGTGTAAAGATATTAATTGTTTAACTTAAAATAGTAATTGTTAAACAAAAATATTTGTTAATGTTTGATTCTCTATTTTTATTATCTAAATTTGTACAATGAAAAAGAACGTATTAATTACAGGAGGAACTGGTTTTATTGGAAAGCATCTAACGAATTTATTGATTCAAAATGATTTTTCGGTTTCTGTTTTTAGTAGAAATAGCAAGCAGAATACTGCTGTTATATCTTATTTTAAATGGGATGTTGATGCTAATTATATTGATGAAGAAGCCGTTTTGAAAGCCGACTACATCATTCATCTTGCAGGAGAAGGAATAGCTGATAAACGATGGACAAAGACGCGAAAAGAGGCAATTGTGCAAAGCAGAGAAAAATCCATTCAGTTGATATATGACGTTTTGAAAAAACATAACAAGCAATTAGACGCTTTTGTTACAGCATCGGGAGTCGGGATTTACGGAGCTATCGATGGTCCAGAAATTTGCACCGAAACAGCTGTTGCGGTCAACGATTTTTTAGGTTCAACTTGTCAAAAATGGGAAGCTGCTGCCGATACAATTGCGAGTTTGGGAATCCGAACCGTAAAAATAAGAACAGGATTAGTATTGGGGAAAGACGAAGGGTTTTTGAAGAAATTAATACCTATTTTCAAAATGAAATTGGGTTCGGCGTTAGGTTCTGGAAAGCAATATATGCCTTGGATTCATATTGATGATTTGTGCTCCATTTATCTTGAAGCTATCAAAAACCCAAAAATGTCAGGTGCTTACAATGCAGCAATCAATGACAATACCAACAATGAAATCTTTTCGAAAACCTTGGCAAAAGTATATGGATATTCTATTTGGTTGCCCAAAGTTCCCGCTTTTCTGATACAAATAATGCTGGGAGAAATGGCATTGATTATTCTGAAAGGAAGAAGAGTTTCTTCGGATAAGATTGAAAAAACAGGATTTCAATTTCGATTTAATACCCTCGAATTGGCTCTTGAGGATTGTATCGTGAAATGATTTTATTGAACCCAAAAGGCTGTTTGAATAGTGACTGTCTCCGCCACTTTCATACTCAATATTTCAGGAATTTTGATGTTGAAATCTTTTGTATTCACTTTGAAATTTGAAACCATTTCAAGTTTATTAGTTACTTTTTTTAGGGTAATAGTAGTGTTGATTTTTTTGGTTTTACCGTGTATTTTTAATTCTCCTTTTAGTTTAAATTCTTTAGGAGAATCATCTATGATATTCAAGTTGAAACCTTCAATGGTTCCTTTAAAAGTAGCTTGGGGAAAATGATCAGTTTCTAAATATTTTTTATTGAAATGTTCTTCCATTAAAGACAATTTAAACCGAAAATCTTTCATTTGAACTTCACTCAATAACGCTCCATTTTTGATATTCAATACGCAAGAAACAGTTTTGTTTGTTGCCGCAACGTCTTCATATAAAGGAACTGAGGCTTCAAAACTGATGGTTCCTGTAGCTGTAGTCATTTCTTTCTGAGCTAAGGAACAATGGGCTATGAAAATAAGAATAATTAAAATAATTTTTTTCATAAGGTCTATGAATTGAATTATCTAAAGTTAAGGAATTATTCTAACATTATTTTATTAGATAGCCTAAATTTTCATAGTGCTTATTTGATTTTGAAAGGCGAATTTTCTTTTGTTACTTCGGTGATAAAGTATTTGGTTTCTCCCCACCATGGGAATGTTTTGTAGCGTTCGATATAGGATACTTTTACATAATGACCTTCCAAGTTTTTCAAGTCTGAAATGACTTTTTCATCACTGTCTAATACGGAGAAACTAAAAATTTGGGCACCCGAAATTCCTTGGCTTAATTCCCCTTCATAGGTTTTGAAAATCATTCCCTTGTTGCTGAATTTTATCAATTCGCCTGAACGAACACCTTCGCTGTAAGTTGCATTATACAAAAATGTAAAGTATACAACAGCTGATATTAGTACAATTCCAATTGTAATGCCTAAAAATTTTCTCATAATATTGTTAATTTAGTTCTAGATTTTCGTCTTTTCCGGCTCTTGCCAATATGTTGTCTGGGATTGATTTTTGTGTTTTCGCCCCCATTTTTTTTAAATTCTCCACTCTTTTTATCAAGTTACCGCTGCCATCAACTAATTTGTTCATTGCGCCTTGGTATTCTACTTTACTTTCGTCTATTTTCTTGCCCACTTTGATTAAATCGGCTACAAAACCTTCAAATTTATCATACAAAGCACCTGCTTGACGGGCAATTTCAAAAGCATTTTCTTGTTGTTTTTGATTGGTCCACATACTGTCAATCGTGCGCAGGGTTGCCAATAGGGTAGAAGGTGTCACAATCACAATGTTTTTCTCGAATGCTTTATTGTACAAAGTAGTGTCGTCATTCAGTGCCAATGCAAAAGCGGGTTCCATCGGGATGAAAAGTAACACAAAATCTGGACTTTCTATTTGGTATAAATCTTGGTAATTTTTATCACCCAATTGCTCCACATGGCGTTTTATGGAACTGACGTGTTCTTTTAAAAAACCATTTTTCAAGCTGTCGTCTTCCTCGTTGATGTATTTTTCATAAGCGGTCAACGAAACTTTCGAATCGACAATCATCTTTTTACCGTCAGGAAGATTGATGACCACATCAGGAAATACGCGTTGTCCTTCGATGTTTACGTGGGATTGTTGCACAAAATATTCTCTGTCTTTTTCTAATCCTGATTTTTCTAACACACGTTCCAGAATCAACTCGCCCCAATTTCCTTGCATTTTGCTGTCGCCTTTTAGGGCTTTGGTCAGGTTCAGGGTTTCTTTGCTCATTTGCAAATTCATTTCTTTCAAACCTAATATTTGTTGGCGCAAGGCCGCGTGATAATCGATGCTTTCTTTGTGAGTATCTTCGACTTTCTTTTCGAACAATTGAATTTTATCTTGCAATGGGGACAAGATGTTTTTCATATTCTCTTTGTTCTGTTCGGTAAATTTGCTTGATTTTTCGTCCAAGATTTTATTGGCCAAATTTTCGAATTCCTTAGTGAATTTTTCCTGAAGTTTTTCTACTTCTTCTTTTTGTTCCTTGTTGCGTTGCCAAAGATTTTCAAAATCGACTTCTTTCTTGGTCAATTGGATGTTGATGGCTTCTTTTTCGGTGCGAATGTTTTCTTTCTCTTGAAGAATTTGCTGCAATTGTTTTTCTAAGGTTGTTTTTTCAGCCAATGATTGTGTTTTGAAATCGTTTAGTTTTTCCTCCAAAAATATTTTCTCGGATTGGGATTTGGCAGAAAACAGCATTTTACCCATAAAAATTCCAATGGCGAGCGCAATAATAAAGAGTACTAAAAACGGCAGTAGAGTTGACATAAAGGTTATTTATATTTGCGTACGGACAAGTCTCGACTTGTCCGTACAAGTGTTTTTTGTAAAAAGTAAAAGTAAGAAATTATTAGCGTGATTTTTAAATAATATTTTAAGAATGTATTTGATAAGTACAAAAAAAGAAGCCAACAAAAAATTTCTTTCTTATTGGCTTCTCCCAAACTGAACAAAAAGTTTATTCGTCTAACTTTATATTTCCTCTATCCTCGTGATTATCGGGATCCGAATTGGGATATCGGTGAGCCGTAATATCCGAGTTATGGTCTTTGTTTTCAATCATTCTTTGTATTTCCTTATCCGAAAAAATTTCAAGACTAGAGCTCGGACTTTCATTGTCTTCGCTGTTGTTTTGTTCTGGGTTTGAGTCCACATTCCGTGCTCTGTGTACAATTTTTTGTTCGCCACTGCTATTAGTTTCTACTTCTGCTACGAGTTTTGTTGCTGTAGGATCATAATTTTCAGGGATGTTTTCGGTGCCCAATTCCTCCGATGTATTTTGCTTATTGTTCATCTTTTTTGAACCTAAATCATTATTTTCCATAGTGTTTGTTTTAGTATGAATAGTATCAACTTTTATAAAGATATTCTATTTGCCTATGGTAATGCAATCATTTAACAAAGCTTTTGGTTTGTGGGGGTGAATGTATTGTTGGTTTTTTGATAGCGTCATTGACAAATACGCCGATAAAAAACTATAACAGAGAGGTTATAATTGAAATCAATAAGAAATATTACGGAGTGTAAAAAGTTATGAATAGCATCGTTTTGATAGTGTATATTATACTATTTTATATGATTTACATCTATTTTATAGTATTGCTATATCTTTATAATACTTTATTTATGTTATATTTGTACTATAATAATGCTATAACAGTGCTATATCTATGCTATAAAATATACTTTGATATTCATTTGCATAGGTTGATTTATAAATTAAATAGGGATTGTATCACAGGTAAAAATTTATTATTATGGGTAAGTTGGATGGAATTATTCGTTTTACTGGGAGTTTTGATGGGTTGTCATTTTATAAACTCAATGGAAAAATTGTTGTTCGGAGAACGGGCGGGTTTAAAGGTGCAGCTATAAAAACACAAGCTAATTATGCAAGGACACGAGAGAATGCTTCGCAATTTGGGTATTGTTCCAAGGTGGGAAAGGTATTGCGTTTGGCATTGTTTCGTTTTGTTGCGCCAATTCGTACACCGTATTTGCACAATCATGTTGTTTCGTTGTTTAGTCAAATTTTGAAATTTGATAGTGTTTCTCCTCGAGGGGCTAAAACATTGTTGTTAGGGCTGGCTAGTGATGAAGGCAAGGCTTTGTTGCTGGGTTTTGAATTTAATAAAGAGTTGTCTTTTAAAAAAGTATTTCCTGTTCCTTACACCGTTTCGTTGGCAGAAGGGAAGTTTGTTGTTCCTGTTTTTAAAATGGCATCGATTTCTTTTCCTGCGGGAGCCACACATATTGGGTTGCAATTTATGATGCTTCGTTTTGATTTTGAGAGTCTTGACTATCGATTGCAAACGAGCGAGGTTTGTTATTTGGCGAAGGCAGATGGTGAAGCTTCTTGTGAGTTGGTTGCCGATACTCTTGGAGGAAGTGGATCTTTACTAGGATTGGTCTTTGCGTCTTTTTATCAAGAAACCAATGGTGAAAAATATGCTTTTGAGGGATGCGCTTTGAGTGTAGTGGAGGTGGAGGTGTAAGCCGTTTTTTTTTGGTTATAACAAAAAAAAAGTCCCACCGAAGCAGGACTAAAGATTTTCATCTACGGCATATAGCCTTATTGTGATAAGATTAAAGATTAGAAATTTTAATCATTACAAATGTAAATAAAAAAAACTTTAGTTCCAATGAGGAAAACCGTAAAGTGGTTAATTATTTTCTCCTTAACTTTAAAAATTCTTACAAAATGTAGATTATTATGGCAAAAATATTAGGATTAGATTTAGGAACAAATAGCATTGGGTGGGCTATTAGAGATAATAATATAGATAACAAAAATCAAATTTTGGATTCTGGAGTTATTATTTTTCCTCAAGGAGTTGGCGAAGAAAAAGGTGTGGAGTTCTCATTAGCTTCTGAAAGAACTAAAAAAAGAGCTTCAAGAAAATTGTATTCTAGAAGAAAACAAAGAAAATCTGATTTATTGAAGTTGTTAATTGATAATGGAATGTGTCCATTATCAATTGATGAATTGAATAATTGGGCTATTTATACAAAAGGCAAGTCTTGTGTTTATCCAACTGAAAATTTTGAATTTAGAGAATGGTTAAAAATCAATCCTTATGAAGCGAGAAGTAAAGCTTCTAATAATTCTGTTTCTAATTTAGAATTTGGAAGAGCCTTGTATCACATTTGTCAAAGAAGAGGTTTTAAAAGTGGAAGAAAGGATGCAGATGCAGGAAAAGATTTGGTTGTTTATCTACAAGAAAAAGAAAAAAGAGGAGATAAAACTTTAGGAGAATACTTGTATGAGCAATTGGAAGAAGGGGAAAGTGTTAGAAAGGCTAAATATGCTGGTGATGATAATGAAGTTAATTCTTCAAGAATAAGCTATATCGAAGAATTTAATGTTTTAGTAAAAAATCAAAAAATTGCTACTGTACTGGCTGACAATCTTTTTAAAGCTATATTTTTTCAACGGCCGTTGAAATCTCAAAAGGGAAGTGTTGGTAAGTGTACCCTTGAACCAAGCAAAACTCGTTGTGCGGTAAGTCATCCTTTGTTTGAAGAATTTAGAATGTTTCAATTTTTAAATTCAATAAAAGTCAAAGAAAGAAGTCTAGATAAATTTCAGTTTCTTTCCAATTATCCAGAGTATTTTATTTTGGTTAAAGAATTGTTTTTTAGAAAAAGCAAACCAAGTTTTAAGTTTGCTGAAATATCCAAAGCTGTTAATACAAAAGCAAAGAAGAATAATTTGTATTTTGAGTTCAATTACAACGATAAATATCCAATAGTTGGAAATCCAACTATGAGTTTGTTAAAAGATGTTTTTGATGCAAATGATTGGGAAGATTGTAAAGAGATAATTCGTAGTAAGTATAAACTATCAGATAAAAAAACTACTGACGACTTAATCGATGAATTGTGGCATACTTTATTTTTTTCAGGCGATTTTGTGAACGATGTTACTTCTGAAAAAGTGAAGCATTTCATTAGAAGTCGATATAGTATTACTGAAGAACAAGTTGAAGTTTATGAAAAAATAAATTTAAAACAAGGTTATGCTTCGTTAAGTAAAAAAGCAATTGTCAATATTCTTCCTTTTTTGGAACAAAACATTATTTATTCTCACGCTGTTTTTTATGCCAATATTCCTCAAGTAATTGGGAAAGAAAAATGGATGGAGAACAAACAATATATTCAAGACAATATTTCTAATATTATAGATGGTTACAAAGACCAGACTTTAAAAATTGACATTGTAAATTCTCTTTTAGAGGATTTTATTAAAGAATATGATAATTCAGACGCTCAATATGTTTTGGACGAAACGGACAAAAAAAATGTTTCTGACAAGATAATTGCATTTTATGGAAAAGACAGTTTTTCGAAATTAGGAGAAGCATTGGGTTACCAACTACAATCTGAAATTGAGTTTAATTTTCAGACACAATTGCAAAAAAGAAGATTTGGAGCTTATCAATTAGTAAAGCCAAGATTGGACGAAATAATTAAGAAATTTTTGATTGATGAATTCAAAGTTTCTTCTACATATTCTGATAAATTATACCATCCATCGGCAATTGATACCTATCAGGAAAGTAGCGATGGATTGTTAGGAAGTCCATTTACAGTATCAGTCAGAAATCCAATGGCAATGCGAACGCTGCATTATTTAAGAAAATTGGTTAATTCGTTACTGAAAGAAAAGAAAATAAGTTCCGATACTACCATCATTATTGAATTGGCTCGTGAATTGAATGATAAAAACAAGCGATTGGCAATTGAGAGATGGCAACGTGAAAGAGAAAATGAAAATAAAAAAATCAGAGAAAAATTAGAAGAATTTACAGTAGGAAATAATAATATTGTTACTGAAACAGATGTTATAAAATACAGATTGTGTCAAGAACAAAATAATGTATGTTTATACACAAATAAAACGATAGATTGTGAAAAACTATTAGGCTCTAATCCTCAATTTGATATTGAACATACATTTCCGAGAAGTAAATCTTTTGATAATTCATTAATAAATAAAACTTTAGCTGACAAAGCTTTTAATCAAATCAAAGGAAATAAAATCCCTCAAGAATTGGATGAAAAATATATCCACACTGTAATCAATAATATTAGTCACTGGAAAGAAAAAATTGAAGATTTAAAAGAAAAAATTGAACAGCAAAGATATTTTTCTAAAGTAGCTTCTACGGTTGAACAAAAAGATAGAGCAATCCAGCAAAAACATTATTTATCATTAGAGTTTAATTATTGGAATGAAAAATACAAACGCTTTACGGATAAAGAAATAAATCCAAAATTCAAGAATAGTCAATTGGTTGATACTGGAATTATCACTAAATATTCAAAATTATTTTTAGGGTCGTTGTTCAGTAATGTCTTTCCGGCCAAAGGTAAAATGGTTTCTGATATTCGCCAATCGTGGGGTTTGCCTAAAAAAGATAGAACGTTACATTATCATCACGCTATTGATGCTGTTGTACTGACTTGCATGGATAAAAGTATCAGAGATTCATTAGCAAAAGCTTTTAATGAATCGGAATCACTAGGTAAAATTGAAAAATTTAAAGTTCAAAAACCTTGGTCAACTTTCACGGAAGATATTGATAAACTGAAAGAATCAATTTTAGTTGTACATAATCACAAAGACAATTTACTGAAACAAACCAAACGAAAACTTAAAGTCAGAAATAAAATTCAATATGATAAATCAGGTAATGTAATTTATCAAGAAGGACAGGGAATTAGAAGTTCCTTGCATTTAGATACTTTTTACGGAGCAATTGAAAGAGTAAATGACAAGGACGAAAAAGAAATTTGGTTTGTAAAAAGAGATTGGGTCAGTAACTTAAATGAGTCAAGTGTTGAAAACATTGTTGATGAAGCGATAAAGCAAAGAATAAAAAAACACGGACTAAAAAATATTAGGACTGATGAAGGATTCATTCTTTTGCCTGAGGAGGATAAACTGAAAAGTATGTTGATTAAAAAAATTAGAATAAAAACTAATTTTAAACAATTGCAAACTATTAAAAAACAAAGTCACGTTTCTCAAGGTAAAAGGAAAGAGCACAAAGAAAATTATTATGCCAAATTGGAAAATATTTTTGCAATGGTAGTTTATGAGACTTTAAACGAAAAAGGAAAAGTAGAACGAATTCATAAAACAATTTCAGCATTTGAAGTAGCAAAATACAATCAAGGAAATAAAAA
>DAORUG010000038.1:0-23329 GCA_035433125.1 Flavobacterium sp. | reverse complement strand
GTACTGCAGTTATGTGGGAGAGTATGTCGTCGCCTTTCTTTTGAAAAACCCTGTTCCTATCGGAATGGGGTTTTTTGTTTAAAGATGTTTGGGATGATTGTTAGTTCGATTGCTTCTCCAGTTCACTTCGCCCAGGTCTTTTGTTTTATAGAAGTTTTTGGATAAGTCCCAAAATCAATTTAATCAATCCTAAAACTTTTAAAATTGGATTTTCTTGATAAATAAAAGGATAGAATTTGTTTTAAATTTCCTATATTTACCTAACTTTTAAGGAAATATTATTGTGAAAAGAAACTTAATAATGGATTAAATGAAAAAATTAATACTATTTATAGGTTTGATTAGTATTTATACTGCAAATGCTCAATTTGGTGCCAAAAATGCAATTTATACATCAGCTGAGTTAAATATGGGAAATTATTTTGGGGTCGATTTAAGTTTGAATTATGTTTACAATGAAAAATATTCATTCAGGTTGGCTTATACAGGAAACGTTAAAACACCAAAGTCCCAACCGGAAGATTATACTTCGGGTCTTATAGGGATTATGTTTTTTGGTTTAGCAAATCCTTATGACCAATTTGAGAATTACCAAATTGGGATTGGAAAAATTTATAAATTCAATCCTAGTGGCACTATTCGGTTAAATCTAAACGTTGGATTAGGATACTCTGTGATTACTGAACCAGAAAATTGGGCTAAGGTTAACAATTCTTTTCTGGCGGAGAATTATACCTGGAATAACCATAAATACGACACAGTAAGTTTAATGATAAACCCAAAGATTGAATTTCCATTTACCAGATTCTATGGTTTCACTCTTTCTCCTATGGTACAAATAACTAAGGATCGAGCTTATTTTGGGATAGGGATTGGACAAATGATTGGGCTGTTAAGAAGTAGAAAATAGTACACAAAACCCTCTAGATTTATAGTATTGGAGATAGTTTTTGTAAGCTTCAATTTTTCTCAATAAAAAAGCCAATGCTATTGCTAGATTGGCTTTTTCGGGTTTTGGTTGGTTTATTTTGGTTGGTTAATCTTGAATTTATGAATTCTTCCAATACATTGGATTGGTTTCGGTAGTTCTTTGAAACCAGTAATCTTGGGTTACTTTGTGACCATCGAGCGTTTTCATTTTTCGTTCGAAAATCCAAATGGTGGGATTGAAAACCATATCGGTTACCGCCACAGTGTATAATTGAGGATCTTCTTCTGCTTTTTTCTTTTCTAGGTCGATAATTACTTCAAAGCCATTGTGTTCTAGAAGTTGTTTCAAGAAATCTTTTCTGCTTTCGTCAACTCCTTTTTCAACAAAAGTAACTCTTGTTTCTCCAATACTTCCAAAGGAATGTTTTCCGTCTAATGATGCCATAACTTATTTATTAAAAATGGTGCTTAATTCGAAAATGTAATCGTATAATGGGCTGTATAATCCTAGAACCAGAATACCCAAAACTGTCAGTATTAGTCCCAAACGCATATAAATTTTGCTTTTGAAAAACGGAATTGGATTATCACTTTTTCTAATGAACATCGCTCTAACTACCAATAAATAATAGTATAGCGAAATGGTTACATTAACAACTGCTAAGAAAACTAATAAATAATAGCCTTTGCTCGCTGCTGCTGCGAATAGAAAGAATTTACCAAAAAATCCTGCTACTGGTGGAATTCCAGCTAAGGAAAACAAGGCTAACATCATTACTAAACTCAAGTTAGGATTGGTTCTGTACAAACCATTATAATCGTCTCTATTTTCTTTACCCGTTTGCAATGCAATAGCTTGTACCACACCGAAAGCGGCTAAATTAGTAAAGACATAAACCAATATAAAATACACTACTGTTGCAGTTCCTAATTGTGTTCCGGTGATTAATCCCAATAATATAAAACCAGCTTGTGCAATGGATGAGAAGGCCAAGAATCGTTTCATGTTTTGTTGGCGCAAAGCGAATAAGTTACCAATAAACATCGTGGCAAGTGCTACTACATAAATGATGTTTTCCCAAATGTGCATCAATGGTTTTAGAACGGTAAACAATAAAATCATCAATATAAATGCCGCAGCTCCTTTTGAAATAACCGATAAATAAGAAGCAACTCCGATAGGTGCTCCTTCATAAACATCAGCGGTCCAAAAGTGGAATGGAACTAACGATATTTTGAATGCCAATCCAGCGAAAAACAGCACAAAACCTAATAATGTTAAGTTTGTTGATGTTAAAACTTCTGTAATATCAGCAAAATAGATTGATCCTGTTGCTGCATATAAAAGAGAGATTCCAAATAAGGAAGCTCCTGAGGCCAATCCTGCCGAAAGGATGAATTTCACGCCCGCTTCACTCGAAATTCTTTTGGAGGTTTCCCAAGCTACCAATGCTGCCACAGGCAATGTTGATAATTCCAATCCGATGTAAAACATTAGAAAATCACCTGCCGAAATCATAAAATACATTCCCAAAAGTGAAGAAAATAACAACATAAAGAATTCGGTTCCTTTATTAAGTGGTACCATTTTTTCTTTGATCCAATCGGCTGATTGAAGTAAAACGATGAGTACACCAACATTTAAGGCATTTTTAAAGAAGTGAATTAGCGTATTCGTGCGAAACATTCCGCCAAATAAACTAGTTTCTTCAATGGCAAAAAAGCCAATAATAGTGTGAATACCAAATAAAAATAAGGCAAAATGTACCAGACTTTCTTTTTTGTTTTTATTGATGAAAATTTCGCCTACAATCAACAATAATAGTATTGTTAAGAGGAAAATTTCTTGTCGCATTGCGATAAAACTGTTCAAATTCATTTTCTTTATTTTATAAATGATTTAATACTCCTTGAATAAATGGTTGAAGACTTTCCATTGTCATATCGCTCAACCAAAGTGGAGCAACACCCATACCAAGCATTGGAATTAATAGTAGCAAAATACCGGTTATTTCGAACCAAGTTGCCTTTGGTAAATGTAAATATTCTTCGTTTTTCACTTCACCCATTAGCATAATTCCAAGCACTCGTAAGATGTAAACTGCTGTAACCACAATTGCCGAAACTGAAATTACGGTTGCCACTCTATAAAACATTTCTTCATGTTGGAATGCACCCACAAAAATGTTCATTTCGGCAACGAAACCACTAAATCCAGGCAATCCCAATGAAGCCAAACCAGCAATGACATAAATCACGGAGATAAAAGGCATTACTTTCAATAGTCCTCCCAATTTGGTGATGTCTCTAGTATGCGTTCTCCCGTAAATCATCCCGATTAAGGCGAAGAATAAGGCGGTCATAAATCCGTGGGAAAGCGATTGTAAAATAGCTCCGTTCCATGCAGTTTTGTTCAACATTAATAAAGCGAACAACACCATTCCCAAGTGACTCACGGAGGAATACGCATTGATGTATTTTAAATCGGTTTGTTTTAAGGCTCCAAAAGCACCATAAATGACTCCAATTGCAGATAAGATGATGAAAAACCAAGACCATTCGATAGCGCCCAATGGCAATAAAAACATCGCAATTCTGAAAACTCCATAACCTCCTAGTTTCATCAAAACTCCTGCGTGTAACATTGATACAGCTGTTGGTGCCGAAGCGTGACCATCAGGGGACCAAGTGTGGAAAGGGAATAAAGCTCCAAGAACAGCAAAGCCAACGAAGGTCAACGGGAAAAATAATTTTTGAGCCTCAAAAGGAATGTGAACTTTGGCAATTTCCAAGATATTGAAGGTTAAAGCACCTCCATCGGCATTGGAATTAAAATAGATTCCTAAAACACCCACCATCAAAACTGCGGAAGCTCCCATTAACATTAAGGTCAATTTCATTGCCGAATATTCTTTTGGCCCTGAGCCCCAAATTCCAATCAATAAATACATTGGGATTACGGCAATTTCGTAGAACACAAACATCGTAAATAAATCGATGGATATAAAGAATCCGTAAACTCCTGTGGCTAAAACCAAGAGGGAAACGAAAAATTCTTTAGGCAAATCATCGGTTCTCCAAGAGATGAAAACACCTGCCAAAACTACTATTGCAGTCAATAATAATAAGGCTACCGAAATTCCGTCAACACCGATGGCGTAATGTACATTAAAATTTTCGAACCAAATATAATCTTGAGTGAAAAGCATAACGCTTTTATCGACAGCTCTTTCTTTGAAATAAGCAAAAAGTAAATTGATAGCCATTCCGAGTTGAATAAAGCTTCCAATCATTGAAATAATTCGAGCCTGTTTTAATCCTTTGGAGAAAACCAAAGCTATAACTGTGAGTACAGGTACAATTACAAAAAGTGATAAAATATCCATATTAATTGTTTAGTTTGTCCATAAATAAATAAAAACCAAGGCTATAATCACAACACCAGAAACAAAACACATAGCATAATCTTGTAATCTTCCAGATTGTAATCCTTTTATTTTTTCGGAAATAATAACCGTTTTGTTTCCGATGCCTTCCATCGTTCCATCCACATATTTCTTGTCGAATTTGGCGATTGGTGCTGAAATCAAATTGAAGACGATTTTCTTGGTAACGAACATATAGATTTCGTCGAAATAGAATTTGTGAAAAGTCCATTTGTAAAACATTCCGAAAGCATTTGAAAATTTATCAGCTAAATCATTTTCTTTTTTATAGAAAATCCAAGCAATGATGATTCCTGTTAATCCAGTTCCAACAGCTACAGCCGCTAATGGTAAATTTAAATGTGCTTCGAAAGCCACTTTGTCAGCCGTAACAAATTCGCTGAAAGGAATAAATCCTGCCACAATACTCATTATAGCTAAAAATAATAATGGGAATGCCATAGACATTGGCGATTCGTGAGGCGTGTGATGGTATTTGGTTTCTTTGCCCCAAAATATTCCAAAATAAAGTCGGAACATATAAAAGGCTGTCAATCCCGCTACAAAAAGGGCAACAAAATATAGCAATTGATTTTTTTCGAAAGCTGCAACTAAGATTTCATCTTTACTCCAAAATCCTGCAAATGGTGGAACTCCGGCTATGGCCAATGCAGCAATCAAGAACGTAATATTGGTAATTGGCATATACTTGCGCAAACCGCCCATATCTTTCAAATAATTACTGTGAACAGCGTGAATTACAGAACCTGCGCCCAAGAATAACAAGGCTTTGAACATAGCGTGAGTAAACAAATGAAACATTGACGCCATATAACCAACGCCTTCGTGACCTTTATAACTGGAAACTCCCAAGGCCAACATCATATAACCAATTTGTGACATTGTCGAAAAGGCCAAAACTCGCTTGATATCAGTTTGTGTGAGGGCAATTACTGCCGCAAATAA
The DNA here is from genome assembly GCA_035433125.1 of Flavobacterium sp. GTDB lineage: Bacteria > Bacteroidota > Bacteroidia > Flavobacteriales > Flavobacteriaceae > Flavobacterium. The sequence goes on along the minus strand of DAORUG010000038.1, from coordinate 18,008 downwards.
GGAAGAAAACCCACCCACATAAGCTACAATATTCAAAGCGTATCCACCTTCGACAAAAAAGTACATCGGGAATAATCGTGCTACAAGATAAACTCCAGCCACAACCATTGTTGCTGCGTGAATCAAGGCCGAAACCGGTGTTGGTCCTTCCATTGCATCGGGTAACCAAATGTGTAATGGGAACATTGCTGATTTTCCAGCTCCACCCATAAAGATAAGAATCAATCCCCAAGTGATTACAGATAATCCCATAAAGGATGAAGAAGCCCAATTTAAAAGTAAACCTTCGCCTTCTGCATTGACTGCGTTTAATGTTTCAAAATCGAATGTGCCGGCATAATAACCGACTATTAAAATTCCTATTAAGAAACCAAAATCCGCAAAACGAGTAACGATAAACGCTTTTTTTGCTGCAGCTACTGCCGAAGTTTTGGTATAATAATAACCAATTAATAAATAGGAAGAAACACCCACTAATTCCCAGAAAATATAGATTTGGAAAAGGTTGGTTGCCAAAACTAATCCAAGCATTGAAAAGGAAAATAGCGATAAAAACGCAAAGAATTTAGTGTAACCTTGGTCACCGTGCATATAGCCTCGGCTGTAAATGTGTACCATCAAAGAAATGGTGGTTACGACAACAAGCATCATGATAGATATTGGATCAACCAAAATACCCATATCGATATGCAAAGTATCGGTGAAGTTCATCCAAACTGTTTTTTCAACAAATGTTTGGTAAACGCCATCTACTTTTCCACTAACGAAAAAATATTGGTAGGCTGCATAATAAGAAAGTGCTGCAGATGTGGCCATTCCAGCTACACCAATATAGCCTGAAACTGACGGTTGGATTTTCTGGTAACCAATTCCCAAAAGCAAGAAAACAGCTAGAGGAATTAACGGAATAAATACTATATAAGAGATGTCCATATTTTGAGAATATTAATACTTCATAATTTCAGTGTCCTTCACTTCGACAGAACTGATTTGTCTGTAAAGATTGATGATTATCGCAACGGCAAGCGCAGTTTCGGCAGCAGCCACAGCAATAATAAAAATCGAAAAGAAAACGCCCTGCAACACATCAGGATATAAATATTTGTTGATGACAACAAAGTTTATCGCCGAAGCGTTCAATATTAATTCGAGAGAAATTAAAATCGAAATCAAGTTTTTTCTGGTAATAAACCCATAAATACCTATAAAAAATAAAATAGAGGTTAGGGTAAAAATTTCGTAGATGCTAATTCCAGCTATCATAATGTGTCGTCGTTTTTAGTTAGTTTTTCTCCTTTTCCAATGATGATGGCTCCAATCATAGCGGCCAATAACAGAATACTGATGACTTCAAAAGGTAAAATAAATCCGCCTGCATCATAGCTTAAAAGTCCTCGACCAATATCTTCAACAGTAGTAGTTTTCGAATTTTCGATCACTTTGAAATCATTCGTATAAATCGTAAATAAGAAAACACCAAGTCCAATCAAACAAGACAATCCAGTAAGTATTTTTTTGGATAATGGTGCTAGTTCCAATTGCATTTCGATATGGTGAACCAGTAAAACCGAGAAAATAACCAAGACGATGATACCTCCTGCATAAACGGTAAGTTGAACAGCAGCCAAGAAATTGTAATCAATTAAAAAATAAATTCCCGCAACTCCTATTAGTGTAAACAATAAATAGATAACAGATCGAAGCATTTTGCGACTGCTTACTGAGGCAATTGCGGATACAATCATTATCAAGGCTAAAATGTAAAATATAACTTTTTCCATAAGATTAATCTTCTAGTCCAGGAACTACTTTCGATCCCGGTTTGTTTAAAACTCTAGTGAGGTACGTTCTATCGTAAACGGAATTTTCAAAATTCTGAGCCCATTTGATAGCATCTGTAGGGCAGGCTTCGATGCATAAACTACACATTGTGCACATTCCTAAATGATAAATGTGTTTGTCTATCATTTTTTTCTTTTTGCCTGTTTCAGGGTCAATTTGTCGGTCCCAAATAATTTCGATACTTCCGTTCGGGCAAGCCAATTCACATTTTTGGCAACCTGTGCAACGGTGTTCGTTTTTCTCATCGTGTGGCATCACTACCTCACCACGAAAACGTTCAAACATTTGTAAAGTAGCTCTGTTGTCAGGATATTGTTGGGTTATAGCCCCTTTTCTGGAATGTAAAAAATACTTTCCGGTGACACTCATTCCTGTGAGAAGTGTTTTTACACCATTATATATATCTGAAAAATAACTCATAATTTCTAAAATTGAATTGTTAATCCAAGCAATACCATCAACGCCATTATAATCAAGTTCATTAAGTTTAGCGGAAGCAAATATTTCCATTCTAGCACCAGAAGTTGGTCAATTCTTAGTCTTGGAAACGTCCATCGGAACCACATCATTAGAAAAATAATTGCTAAAGTTTTTATTAAAAACCAAAATATGCCAAGCAAAGGAATGCTTTCAGTGATTCCAAAAGGAGATAAATACGCTCCGAAGAATACAGTTGTAGCGATTGAGGCGATGATAAACATATTGATAAATTCCGCCAAGAAGAAATAGGCAAACTTCATTCCCGAGTATTCGGTGTGAAAACCTGCACCTAATTCGGATTCGGCTTCTACTAAATCGAAAGGAGCTCTATTGGTTTCAGCAGTTCCAGCAATCATATAAATGCAAAAAGCAATGACAGCAGGAAAATGTCCTTGAACGATGAGCCAACCGTGTTTTTGCACTTCGACAATTTCCGAAAGTTGCAAAGAACCTGTCATTAAAACCATTGTCAACAACGATAATCCAACCGATAATTCGTAGCTGATGGTTTGAACACCGCTTCGCATCGCGCCAATTAAGGCAAATTTGTTGTTACTACTCCAACCTGCTAATAAAATTCCAATCACACCAATAGAAGAAATGGCTATTAAAAAGAAAATACCAATATTGATGTCAAAGGCTTGAAATTCTTTTGTGAAAGGGAAGAGCGACATTGCCATCAAAGCTGTTACAATAACAAAATACGGGGCTAAATTGTATAAAAATTTATCTGCTTTAATGGTTCCGGTCAACTCTTTCGAAACCAGTTTTAAAGCATCGGCCATAGTTTGTAATAATCCTTGATAACCTACTCTGTTTGGACCAAGGCGCAATTGAAACCAAGCGGCAACTCTTCTTTCAAGCAAAACCAAGTATAAACCGGCAACTGCAAAAATAGCGAGGTAAATTACGGCTATCAATGCCATTTCTACAAGGCTCGCTGTAGCTTCTGGCATCAGGCTAAAAAGCCATTCGTGAATATTTTTTGTAATGTTCATAAGGTTAATAAATATATTTATGGTATTTTTTCATTTTCATTTTTTACTTGAATTATTGTTTTTTATATATTTTTTAAAATTGTTGTCTTTTGCAATTATTCAATAACTTAGTAAAATTTTTCATAATCTTTAAATTTTGGTTTATGGTTTTGTAAAATATAAAAACATTGCATCTGGAGAATTAAAATGTATTGTCAAAGTATCGTTATAGATACCATCTACAACAAGATGGCATGGAGATCCTTCTTTATCATAAAATTCCATAATATAAGTTTCTCCAGCATAATTATCTTGTCCTTTTATCCAACTAATTTTTGTATCAGCTTCTAGAGGCTCCCGATAAGTCTTTATTCTATTTTCACTGTTTTTAAAATCAAACTCCCAATAGTCATCATTGCCCCAATCGTGAATTAGATTAGCAATAAACCCTCCTTTACCATAATGTAGTTGCCACTTCCCCTGTATGCTAGCCTTTATAACTGGTAGAGGTTTGTTAAATAAATCTCCCGTAGTAGATGAAGGGGCATCATCTTTAGAACAGCTTATAACAAAAATGAATAACAGAGCTACTGCCAATAAAATTATTTTTTTTAAATTTCTCATATTTGATAAATTATAAATTTAATGTTAATGTTTTTTAATTTTAAAAAAAGATATTATCATCATTAAAATTATTGCTTCAATTTTCTGTTAAATATTTTTTATACTATTAATTTTATCGGTCGATATCAGGGATTACAAGGTCTAATGTTGCCATAGTTGCTACTAAATCTCCAATTTTTCCACCTACAGCAATGTGATTTAATAAGGATAAATTAGAGAATCCTGGCGAACGGAATTTCATTCGGTACGGATTTTTTGTTCCTGTACTAACGATGTAAACCCCTAATTCTCCTCTTGCAGTTTCTACTTTTTGGTAAAATTCGCCTTCAGGTAATTTGATTACAGCATTGGTTTTAGCAAAAAAATCGCCTTCAGGAATATTGTCAATTAATTGTTCTATTATCGACAAGGATTCCCACATTTCTAAAACTCTAACTTGGTAACGGGCATAAGTATCGCCTTCGGTTTTCAATACTTCGTTGAATTTTACTTTGTCATAAGCACTGTAGGAATGGTGTTTTCTCACATCGCAAGAATAGCCAGAAGCACGACCCACAGGACCAGAAGCTCCAAACGAAATTGCATCTTCTTTGGTTAAAATTCCAATGCCTTCCATCCTTTTTCTGAAAATTACATTATTGGATAAAAGCAAATCGTATTCAGGAAGTTTGGTTTTGAAATGCGCAATGAATTCTTTTGTTCTTTTTACAAAATTCGGATGAATATCAAACATCAATCCTCCAGGAATGTTGTAGTTCATCGTCAAACGTGCGCCACAAGTTTCTTCGAAAATATCGTTAATCATTTCACGGTCTCTAAAACCATAAAAATAAGTGGTCAAAGCACCAACGTCCATTCCCATAACGCCCCACCACAAAGTGTGAGATGCGATTCGGGTCAATTCGGCAATAATGGTTCTAATGACTTTTACACGTTCTGGAATTTCCAATTGAAGGGCATTTTCAACAGTAAGACAAACGGCTTCGTTGTTGATGTGCGAAGAAAGATAATCCATTCTGTCTGTCAAATGAACGATTTGTTGATAGCTGTCGCGTTCGCACATTTTTTCGATAGAACGGTGGATATAGCCTAAATCAGGTTCTACTCTTTTGATTATTTCACCGTCAATAGTCAATAAAAGTCGCAAAACTCCGTGAGTTGCAGGGTGTTGCGGCCCCATATTAATTTGATATTCTTCGGTTTTAAAATTGTTGGTTATAGTTGTATCCATTTTTGTTTATTTGATAACCATATTAATTTCATCTACATAATCTTTTCTCAACGGAAATCCATCCCATTCTTCGGTCAAAAAGAGTCTTTTCAAGTTAGGATGATTGTTGAATTGTATTCCAAAGAAGTCAAAGACTTCTCTTTCGTGGAATTCGGCAGTGTACCAAATGTTGCAAACCGTATCGAATGTTGGGTTTTCTCGGTCTTCGGTTTTTACTTTTACCACTATTTGATGTCTGTGAGTAGTCGATTCTAGATGATAAACAACACCTAATTCCTTGCCCCAATCCACGCCACTTAAGCAATACAAATAATCGAAATTCGTATCTGGATTGCTTTTTAATTGCGTCATTAATTGGTGAAGTTGTTCGGGTTGAACGGTGATATTTAAAAACTGGGATTTTTCTTCGGTGAATTCCAACTCGGGAATCCAACTGCTTATTAAATTTTGTAAGGCTTCGTTTGTCATAATTTTGGTATTATAGTCCTTCGTCAAACCCGTCGATAGGGAAAACTTTATTTTTCATGCTTTCTGTTTTGATTTTCGCTTGAAGCATCAACATTCCTTCAAGCAAAGCTTCTGGACGAGGCGGACAACCCGGAACGTAAACATCAACAGGAATTACGTGATCGGCTCCTTTTACGACAGAATAGGAATTGTAAAAAAATGGACCACCAGAAATGGCACAAGCTCCCATTGCGATTACGTATTTTGGTTCCGCCATTTGATCGTACAAACGACGTAAAACGGGTGCCATTTTGTTGACAATAGTGCCTGCAATAATAATTAAATCGGCTTGTCTTGGCGAAGGTCTTGCTACCTCAAAACCAAATCTTGAATAATCGTGGCGAGCCGCTCCGGTTTGCATCATTTCGATGGCGCAACAGCTTGTTCCAAAATAAAGGGACCAAAGCGAGTTCGCCCGTCCCCAATTGATAATATCGTCTAATGAAGTGACCAAAATATTGGCTCCATTACCTCCAGGAATTACTTTTCCTGGGAAATCTGCTGGTATTTCGGATGTGTTATTTACTCCCATTTTAATGCTCCTTTTTTCCAAGCGTAGGCTAAACCTAAACCTAATATTACTAAAAAGATGATGATTTCGACAAAAGCGACCATTCCAATTTCTTTGAAAACGACTGCCCAAGGAATTAAAAAGGCTACCTCGACATCAAAAACTAAGAATAAAATAGCGTACAAATAGTAGCCCACTTTAAACTGAACCCAAGTAGGTCCAATGGTGGTCATTCCGCTTTCATACGGCTCCCGTTTTTGGCTATTGTCTGATTTTGGTGAAATTAAATTAGAGAGGAAATTGGCACCGGCGACCAAAACTATTCCGGCTAATAAGAAAACTATAATTGCTTCTGAACCCATATATATTGTATTTATTTATTGTAATACTTCGCAAATCTACGGTATTAAATCTACTATTCCCATAGGGTAATCGATTTTGTAGGTAAATTTGTTTTTATTTTACTTCATAAGTCTCTCCCGAAAAGAATAAATCGTCGGTTTTTGTAAAACTCGAATTGGCTTTTACTTGGGCTGTCAATTCATCTTCTCTTTCCTCTAAAGTAACATCATCAAAACTTCTAATCACTCCAGTTGCCAATGGATATTCCATTCGAACCAACATATAATGTAGTGTAGGGTCTTGTTCTTTGGCATTATGTACCAATAAATCTTCCTGTGTAATTCCGTTTTCGCCAATAGTTACAACTTCTAATTTTAGTCCATTTAGAACTAAACCTTTATCACGATTTTTACCAAAAATCATTGGTTTTCCGTGTTCAAGATAGATTTGTTTGTCTTCTTTTACATCTTTATCAGTAAGGTGATTGAAGCAACCATCATTAAAAATCACACAATTTTGTAATATTTCAATCAAAGAAGTACCTTTAAATTGTTGTGCCTCTATGAAAATTTGCCCCATTTCTTTTGGGCTTCCACCTCCAATTCTAGCAAAAAATCGAGCTTGAGCTCCTAATGCTAATTCGCCGGGAGAAAAAGGAGGTTGGGTATTTCCGTAAGGGGAAGATTTTGTTTTTTGTCCAATTAAGGATGTTGGAGAAAATTGCCCTTTGGTCAAACCGTAAATTTCGTTATTGAAAAGTAGAATATTCAAATCGATATTTCTGCGTAAAACGTGGATAAAATGGTTTCCACCAATCGCCATTGCATCACCATCACCTGTTGCAATCCAAACACTTAAATTAGGATTCGCCAATTTTATTCCTGAGGCAATTCCTGGAGCTCTACCGTGAATACTATGGATTCCATAGGTATTCAAATAATAAGGAAAACGGGATGAACATCCGATTCCAGATACAAAAACAACGTCTTCTCTGGCTACACCCATTTCAGGAAGTATTTTTTGCATCGTACGCAAAATTACATAGTCATCGCAGCCAGGGCACCATCTTACTTCTTGATCACTGGTAAAATCTTTAGCAGTATATTTTTTTTCTACAGTTGTTTCCATAATTAAACTAGTGATTTAAATTGCTGAATAAGGTCTTCGTTGGCAAAAGGCAATCCTTGAACTTTATTGAATTGTAAAAACTCGAATTGACTGAATTTGATTTTGAGTAGGCTGGCAAATTGACCGCTGTTTAATTCGCATACCAGAATTTTTTTGAATCTGGATAAAACTTCCTCGGTATTTTTTGGCATTGGATTAATGTAATTGAAATGTGCATAACCAATGTTTTTATGTCCTTGTTCATTCATTTGTTTCACCGCCGAATGCAGAGAACCATAAGTTCCGCCCCAACCAATGATTAACAAATCCCCTTCTTGAGCAAATTCTGTTTCTAAGTCTGGAATATTAAATTTTACTCTTTCAATTTTCTCAGCTCTAATGGCAGTCATTTTCTCGTGATTCATAGGTTCGTACGAAATATTTCCAGTAACCGCATCTTTTTCTAATCCGCCAATTCGATGTTCTAATCCCGGAGTACCTGGAATAGCCCAATTTCGAGCTAAAGTATTTTCGTCTCTGTCATAAGGATGCCAGTTTTCTTTGACTTCGGTAATCTTGTTGTTTTTTATTGGAGGCATTTCGGCAACGGTTTTGATTTTCCAAGGAGCAGATCCGTTTGCGATATATCCGTCAGTCAATAAAATAACGGGAGTCATATGTTCTAAAGCGATTCGAGCCGCTTCGTAAGCAAAGTTAAAACAGTTGGCTGGTGTGCTGGCAGCAATTACTATCACTGGGCTTTCACCATTTCGACCGTACATGGCTTGCAACAAATCCGATTGTTCCGTTTTTGTTGGTAAACCAGTTGAAGGGCCACCACGTTGTACATCTACAACAACCAATGGTAATTCAGTCATTATAGCTAGACCTATAGCTTCACCTTTCAGTGCTAATCCTGGTCCTGATGTAGTGGTAATGGCTAAATCACCAGCAAATGCAGCTCCAATTGCTGAAGTCACACCTGCAATTTCATCTTCGGCCTGAAAAGCTTTCACACCAAAATGTTTGTGTTTTGCTAACTCGTGTAAAATGTCGGTGGCAGGAGTTATGGGATAAGATCCTAAGAATAATTCCAAACCTGATTTTTCGGCTGCGGCCAAAAATCCCCAAGCAGTTGCCGTGTTACCCATAATAATTCTATAGGTTCCAGCAGGCATTTTTGCTGGAGAAATGGTATAGGAGTTTGGAATAAGTTCTAAAGTTTCGGCAAAATAATAACCTGCCATCAATACTTTAGTATTCGCTTCGATTAGAGAAGGTTTGGCTTTGAATTTTTTATTAAAAAAATCAATAGTATAATCGGTTGAACGGTTGTACATCCAATAAATCATCCCTAAGGAAAACATATTTTTACTTCGCGAAATCGTTTTCGTATCGAGACCAGCAACATCCTTCAAAGCCGTTTTTGTTAATGAGGTCATATCTACTTCAATAACTTTATAATTTTCAAGACTACCGTCTTCTAAGGGATTTGTGGTGTATTCTGCTTTTTCTAAATTCTTTTTGTTAAAAGATTCGGTGTCAACTATTAAAGTATGTCCTGGCTTCAAAGCATATAAATTGGTTTTCAAAGCTGCTGGATTCATAGCCACCAATAAATCGACGCTGTCACCAGGTGTACTAACTTCGACGCTACCTATATGTACTTGAAATCCTGAAACTCCATACAAACTCCCTTGAGGAGCTCTAATCTCGGAAGGATAGTTGGGAAAAGTGGCAATATCGTTTCCAAACATTGCTGATGTATCAGTAAACTGAGTTCCTGTCAACTGCATTCCATCACCTGAATCTCCGACAAATCGGATAACAACTGCTTCCAGTTTTTCAGGTTGAGGTTTTATTTTTGTTTCAATCATAACTAAAATTTTTTTTCATTATTAATAGAATAACACAATAAATGATGAGCCAAATTTAATTTCACTTTTTATAAAAAAATATGACGATTATCATATAAAAGTAATAAAAAGACATTTAATTTTACAGGGAATTAAAAAATATATCTATTATGGCAATAATTATTACGGACGAGTGTATCAACTGCGATGCATGTATTTCAGAATGTCCAAACAACGCAATTTATGAACCAGATACTAATTGGTCTTATGCAGATGGATCTGCTTTGAAGGGAATGGTAAAAAATCTTATTGGAGTGGAAATTGATGCAAATGAAGAGCACGAACCAATTTCTGATGAGTTTTTCTACATTGTAGCTGATAAATGTACAGAGTGTAAAGGTTTTCACGATACTCCACAATGTGCTTCAGTTTGCCCTGTAGATTGTTGTATATCTGATGAAAATCATGTAGAAACAGAAGCTCAATTATTAGCTAAGAAAGCCTGGTTACATAATGAGTAAATCAAAGGAGCAAAAAAAGCTAAACTACCCAAAGGTACTTTAGCTTTTTTTTGCTTTTATAAACAAAATGCTGTCAAGTAATTTGTAGATAGAATAGTTCGTTACAAATTCAAGATAGTTAAAAAAACTTTATGATAATGAAGAATAAAACATTTAAAAAAGTAATTTGTGACGGTAATGAGGCAGTGGCTCTCATTGCTCACAAGACCAATGAAGTCTGTGCTATTTATCCAATTACTCCATCGTCTCCGATGGGTGAGCACGCAGAACTTTACAGTTCAAAGGGTAAAAAAAATATTTGGAATAATATTCCAAGAATTGTCGAAATGCAAAGTGAAGCAGGTGCTGCAGGTACTGTTCACGGCTCTTTACAAGCAGGTGCTTTAACTACAACGTTTACGGCCTCGCAAGGGTTGTTGTTGATGATACCTAATATGTATAAAATTGCTGGTGAATTATTGCCTTGCGTCATCCACGTTGCAGCCAGAACAGTAGCTACACACGCACTGTCTATCTTTGGAGACCACTCTGACGTAATGGCTTGCAGACAAACAGGATTTTCTATGTTGTTTGGCGGTTCTGTGCAAGAAGCACACGATTTTGCTTTAATCTCACAAGTAGCGACACTGAAAACTAGAGTTCCTTTTATGAACATCTTTGATGGGTTTAGAACCTCTCACGAAATTTCAAAAATCGACAGTATTCCAGACGAAATCATCAAAGCGATGATGCCAGAAGATAAAGTGATGGAACACCGACAACGTTCATTAGATCCTGACCGTCCCGTTTTAAGAGGTACAACCCAAAACCCTGATGTATTCTTCCAAGCCAGAGAAGCTGCAAACGGATTCTTTGATGCTGTTCCAGCTGCTGTTCAAGATGTAATGAATGAGTTTTACGAACACACAGGTCGTAAATACAATTTATTCGATTATATAGGACATCCAGAAGCCGAGAGAGTAATTATTATTATGGGTTCTGCTGAAGGTCCTGTAAAAGAAGCTCTTGAAGTAATGCTAGAAGAAGGAGAAAAAGTAGGGGTAATTTTAGTGCGTTTGTTCAAACCTTTCGCTATCGACGCTTTTGTGGACGCTTTGCCAAAAACAGTTCAAAAAATTGCTGTAATGGACAGAACCAAAGAGCCAGGAAGTATTGGAGATCCGCTTTATTTAGACATTGTAACTGCTCTTGTTGAAAGCGGAAAAGAAATGCCAATCGTGGTTGGAGGTCGTTACGGATTGTCATCCAAAGAATTTACACCAGCTATGGTAAAAGGTATTTATGATGAATTATTGAATAAAAAACCTAAAAACCACTTTACAATCGGTATCAATGATGATGTGACTTTTAGAAGTTTATATTATGATCCGAAATTTGATATTAAAGGAAAAGCCATTAGCTGTATGTTCTATGGTTTAGGTTCTGATGGAACTGTTGGAGCCAACAAAAACTCCATCAAAATCATTGGTGAAACTACAGATAATTACGTTCAAGGCTATTTTGTATATGACTCTAAAAAAGCTGGTGCTCAAACTATTTCGCACTTGCGTTTTGGTCCAGACCCAATCAATTCAAACTATTTAGTAGATAAAGCCGATTTTATTGCTAGTCATAAATTCAATTTTATTGAAAAATTCAATATGATTGCCGATTTGAAACACGGTGGAACTTTCTTGTTGAATTCTCCTTATTCTAAAGAAGAAATTTGGGGTAGATTGCCAATCCAAATTCAACAAGGAATCATTGACAAAGAAATCAAATTCTATGTTATCGACGCTACTAAAGTGGCATTTGAAGCCAGTTTAGGAAAAAGAGCCAATACCATTTTGCAAACTTGTTTCTTCGCTATTTCAGGAATTTTGCCAAAAGAAGAAGCGATTGAAAAAATTAAAAATGCCATCGTTAAATCGTATTCTCACAAAGGAGATAAAGTGGTTAAGATGAACTTTAACGCTGTGGACAAAGCTTTAGAAAACTTACATCAAGTTGACTATCCTAAAGTTGCCACAAGCGAAAGACATTTAGCGTCTGCAATGAAAAATGCGCCTGATGGTTTTGTTACTGAAGTTTTAGAGAAAATATTAGCAGGATTCGGAGATGATCTTCCGGTGAGTGCATTCTCGATTGACGGAACTTTCCCAACAGGAACTTCTCAATTCGAAAAAAGCGGAATTGCCGACTTTATTCCAGTTTGGGACGACGAAAACCTTTGTACACAATGTAACAAATGTGTGGCTATTTGTCCTCATGCTGCCATTCGTTCTAAAGTGGTTACCAATGATGAATTAGCAAAATTCCCGGGTACATTAAAAAGTGTTCCAGCTATAGGAAGACCATTTGCTAAAGAAAATGAGTCCTATATTTTGCAAGTTTCTCCAGAAGATTGTACAGGTTGCGACCTTTGTGTGGTGGTTTGTCCAGCAGTAAGCAAAGAGAAAGAAAACTTCAAATCCATCAATATGCACAGAAAAATTGAAGTGGATGTGGAAGAAAATGTAAACTGGGATCATTTTGTAAGTTTACCTTATTATGACCGTACTGCATTGCAAATTACCAATGTAAAAGGGTCTCAATTCTTGGAACCATTATTTGAATTCTCTGGAGCTTGTTCCGGTTGTGGAGAAACACCTTATATCAAGATGATTACTCAGTTGTACGGTGACAGTATTATGATTGCCAATGCCACAGGATGTTCGTCTATTTATGGTGGAAATTTACCAACCACACCTTATAAAACCAATGAATTTGGTAGAGGTCCAGCTTGGGCAAATTCACTTTTTGAAGACAACGCCGAGTTTGGTTTAGGTCTAAAATTAGGATTATCCAAAAAACAAGAGATTGCGGTTGATTTATTAAAATCATTGGAATCAGTTGTTGGTAGCGAATTAGTAAATGCTATTCTGAACAACCCTGAAGATACGGAAGCTTTGAAAAACGAAAAGTTTGCTCAAATTGATGCACTTAATAAAATTTTGGCTAAAGTTACTGATAACCCAGAAGCTAAAAAATTAAGCCAATTGACCGAATATCTTCGTAAAAAAGCAGTTTGGATCTTTGGTGGAGACGGTTGGGCTTATGACATCGGATACGGTGGAGTAGATCACGTTTTATCTACTGGAGAAGACATCAATATTTTAGTAATGGATACTGAGGTTTATTCTAATACTGGTGGACAAGCTTCTAAATCAACTCCTCTTGGAGCCAGTGCTAAGTTTACTATTGGAGGTAAAAAAACAGGTAAAAAATCCCTTGCGCTTCAAGCTATTTCATACGGAAATGTGTATGTCGCCCAAATTGCAATGGGAGCCAAAGATCTACAATCGCTTAGAGCCATTGAAGAAGCAGCAGCTTATCCTGGACCATCTTTGATTATAGCTTATTCTCATTGTGGTGAACACGGTTATGAACTGAAACACGCTATCGATCAACAAGAAAAAGCAGTAGATAGTGGATACTGGCCTTTATTTAGATTCAACCCTCTAGAAGCAAAAGGCAAGAAATTCAAATTAGATTCTAAAGCGCCAAGTATTCCTTTGAGTGACTTTATGTACAACGAAGCTCGTTTTACTAGAGTTGTGAAAGAAAATGCTACATTAGCAGCTGAATTGCTTACTCAAGCTCAAGATGAAGTAGATTCTAAATGGGAAAGATTGGAATTGTATAGAGATTTGTAATAGCTTCTATATAATTCAAAACTGCCCAAAAAGCAGTATAAATAGTGAATGTGAAAAACCTACTCAGGATTTAAAATCTAGAGTAGGTTTTTTATTTATGATTTTTAATCAAAAATCGATTCCTACCTATAACTTGTCAATAAAATCAAAATTATCTCATTTCCAAATTAGTTTTTTCTCAATTTATAATCGTATTTTTGCAGCGTTTTTGCAAACTATTCGCTTGCATTTTTACCAAACAACAACAACTACAACACCAATAAAATGAATCAAACGAAATATATTTTTGTTACAGGCGGAGTTACGTCTTCTTTAGGGAAGGGGATAATTGCGGCTTCATTGGCAAAATTATTACAGGCAAGAGGGTACCGAACGACAATTCAAAAGTTTGACCCCTACATCAACGTCGATCCGGGAACATTAAATCCATACGAACACGGGGAATGTTATGTAACCGATGATGGAGCTGAAACCGATTTAGATTTAGGGCATTACGAGCGTTACTTGAACGTTCCCACTTCTCAGGCGAATAATGTAACCACAGGAAGAATTTACCTTTCTGTTATCGAAAAAGAACGAAGAGGCGAATTCCTAGGGAAAACGGTTCAAGTAGTTCCACATATTACCAATGAAATCAAAGACAGGATGCAGTTGCTTGGAAAATCTGGCGATTTCGATATTGTAATTACCGAAATTGGCGGAACTGTTGGGGATATTGAATCTTTACCATATATAGAATCGGTTCGACAATTGGTATGGGATTTGGGAGAGCACAATGCAATAGTCATTCATTTGACTTTGGTACCTTATTTGGCTGCAGCCGGAGAATTGAAAACAAAACCAACGCAGCACTCTGTTAAAACTTTAATGGAAAGCGGTATCAAAGCCGATATTTTGGTTTGTAGAACGGAGCACGAAATTTCAGATGATATTCGAAATAAATTAGCACTGTTTTGCAATGTAAAAAGAGAAGCAGTTATTCAATCTATCGATGCTTCAACGATTTATGAAGTACCTAATTTGATGCTGCAAGAAGGTCTTGATGTGGTGGCCTTGAAAAAATTGGATTTACCTAAAAAAGCTGCTCCTGATTTAAAACATTGGAACACCTTTTTGCGGAGATTAAAGCATCCAAAACATACTGTAAATATTGGTTTAATTGGGAAATATGTAGAATTGCAAGATTCTTACAAATCTATTTTAGAAGCCTTTATTCACGCAGGTGCAGCCAATGAAACTAAAGTGAACGTAGTTTCAATACATTCAGAATTTCTGGACGCTTCAGATGTAGCTGAAAAATTTGCCGGATTGGATGGAATTCTTGTAGCTCCAGGTTTTGGAGGAAGAGGAATTGAAGGAAAAATTGAAGCCGTTCGTTATGCTAGAGAAAATAACATACCATTTTTAGGAATTTGTTTAGGAATGCAAATGGCTGTTATCGAATATGCTAGAAATATTTTAGGTATGGCCGATGCCAATTCTACAGAAATGAATCCTGACACAACTCATCCAGTTGTCAATTTAATGGAAGAGCAAAAAACTATTACAGACAAAGGAGGGACAATGCGTTTAGGAGCTTGGAAATGTGATATAAAACCGAATACTTTAGCTTCTAAAATATACGAAAAAGCAACTATTTCTGAACGTCATCGCCATCGTTATGAATACAATAGCAGCTATGTTGCTATTTTAGAAAAAGCAGGATTGAAAGCTTCGGGTGTCAATCCAGAAACAGGTTTGGTCGAAATTGTAGAATTAGAAAACCATCCTTTTTTCATTGGAGTGCAATACCATCCAGAATACAAAAGTACTGTAGAAAATCCACATCCACTTTTTGTGAATTTTGTGGCTGCAGTTGTAAAAACAAAGAAAAAGTAGGGTTCAGTAACAATTTTTAGTAAAATTGGACTAACAAGAATAATTAAATAATAAATAAGCAAATTCCAGACTCGGCTCGCTCTCTTTTGGGGAGCGCTGGGGGTTAGGATAAAAAATTAAAAATGGAAGAAAAAAAAATTGACCTCAATTCGATTATTGGTTTCGTATTGATTTTTGGAATCTTGATTTGGATAATGTATAGCAACAAGCCTTCGGAAGCAACTATTGCAGCTGAAAAAGCAAAAAAGGAACTTGTTGCCAAACAAGCTCAAGCAAAGGCAGTGGCGGTAAAACCTGTAACAACTCCAACCGTAGCAGTAGCAGGTGATTCAACTCAATTGGTTCAATTGCAAAAAACATTAGGCGGTTTTGCTTATTCTGCAACTCTTCCATCGGCAAAAGAAAGTTTTACCACTATCGAAAATGAAAAAGTAATTCTGAAAATCGCCAACAAAGGTGGTTATATTGTCGAAGCTACTTTGAAAAATCAAGAGAAATTCAAAAAAGGTTCAGGACAATTGGTACAATTGATCAAAGACAACAATGCCAATTTGAACATTCAATTGCAAACTAGTGATAATCGTACTTTAAATACCAAAGACTTGTATTTCGAACCTACTTTGACCAAAGTGGGAGCGGATCAAATTCTTTCAATGAAATTAAAGGCTGGTGCCAATGAATTCCTGGAATACAAATACATTTTGAAACCAAACGATTATATGATTGGTTTTGATTTGCGTTCCCAAGGTTTGAATAAAGTTTTGAACACTGCCAAACCATTGGATTTAGAATGGAGTTTAAAAACGTTCAGAAACGAGAAAAGTATTTCCTATGAAAATCGTTATACCGAAATATATTTTCAATATGAAGACGATAAAATTGATTATGTAGGTCAAGGTCAAGATAAGGAAGAAAACTCCAATAAAGCTTCATTTGTAGCTTTCAAACAACACTTTTTCTCCACTATTTTATTGACAGATAAGCCTTTTGAAACAGCAAAATTGCAATCAAACAATCTTGTAAATGATGAAACAATTGATACTGTTTACACCAAACAGCTCAAAGCAAATATGCCTTTGGCGTTTAGTAATGGCGAGTTAGATTATAAAATGAATTGGTATTTTGGACCGTCAGATTATAAAACATTAAAGAAGTACGATAAAAATCTGCAAAAAATTATTCCATTAGGTTGGGGGATTTTTGGATGGATTAATATGTTTATTTTCATTCCATTATTTGGATTTTTAAGCTCCACTTTAGGACTTTCTTTTGGAATTGCCATCATTATTTTTACGATTTTGATTAAGATTGCCATGTCGCCAATTACCTTTAAATCATTCTTGTCACAGGCAAAAATGAAAGTATTGCGACCAGAAATTACCGAATTGGGAGAGAAATTCAAAAAAGACCCAATGAAAAAACAACAGGAAACGATGAAGTTGTACAACAAAGCGGGAGTGAATCCTATGGCAGGTTGTATTCCGGCATTGATTCAAATTCCGTTTATGTATGCTTCATTCCAGTTTTTTCCATCCGCTTTTGAGTTGAGACAAAAAGGATTTCTTTGGGCTGATGATTTATCTTCTTTTGATGAAATTATAAAATTACCTTTCCACATCCCATTATACGGAGATCATATCAGTTTGTTCCCAATTCTTGCTTCGATTGCGATTTTCTTCTATATGAAAATGACTTCAGGCGATCAGCAAATGGCTGCTCCGCAACAAGAAGGAATGCCAGATATGGCCAAAATGATGAAAATGATGATCTACATTTCGCCAATAATGATGTTGTTTTTCTTCAATAGTTATGGTGCTGGATTGAGTTTGTATAACTTTATTTCGAATTTGATTACTATTGGAATTATGATTGTTATCAAAAGATATTTCATAGATAGCGATAAAATTCACGCTCAAATTCAAGAAAACAAATTGAAAGAGCCCAAAAAACAAGGTAAATTCCAACGCAAACTGCAAGAAGTTATGGAACAAGCCGAGGCTGAAAAAGCAAAAAAAGCTAAGAAATAGTCATAAAAAATCCCGAAATTATTTGATTTCGGGATTTTTTTTGTTTTAAAAAAAAGGCATCACTTTTTATAGAATGATGCCTTTTTATATTAATGACCAATGAGAATTTGGCTATTGCTTTTGTCACATCGAGCGCAGTCGAGATGCTTAAGGTTCTCGACTGCGCTCGAACTGACAAGACTAATTTACAATCAGAAAGTATTAGCTTTTTACTTCTTTGTTGAAATAAACTAAGTAATAATACATTTGCTTTTCTTCGTCCCAACCTTTTTCCACATATTTTTCGGCACTTTCAGGATTGATAAAATCCATTTTGATTTGAATTTGAGTATCTAAGTTGATGACGTTTTTAATCGATTTTCTGGCATCCGAAACCGCTGCATTCGCAATTGGAAAAGTGGTCACATCTTCGATGCTGTATTTCTCACCTT
>DAORUG010000037.1:0-23423 GCA_035433125.1 Flavobacterium sp. | reverse complement strand
ATTGGTTGGGCGTTCTGGCTCAGGCAAAAGTACCTTAGTGAGTTTGTTACCGCGCTTTTATGAAGTCACACAAGGTCAAATTTTATTAGATGGCCATGCCTTGTCTGAATACACCTTAGCTAATTTACGTGAGCAAATTGCTACGGTTAGCCAAAAAGTGATGCTGTTTGATAATACCATTCGTCATAATATTGCCTATGGTGATTTAGCCCACAAAACCGATGCCGAAGTAGAAGCTGCTGCAAAAAGTGCGGTTGTACACGACAATATCATTGGTTTCAACAAGCAATACGAGACCATTCTTGGCGAAAGAGGCATTACACTTTCAGGCGGTCAAAAACAACGGGTTTCTATTGCTAGGGCTATCATTAAAAGTCCAAAAATTTTATTGTTTGACGATTGTTTATCAGCCGTTGACACCGAAACAGAAGAAGCTATTTTGAATAATCTGCAGGAAATTTGCAAAGACAAAACTACTATAATTGTAAGTCATAGGGTTTCCTCGGCAAAAAATGCCGATCGAATTATCATCCTTGACGAAGGACGCATCATTGAGCAAGGTTCTCATAATCAATTAATAAATCAGGAAGGCTATTATGCTGCCTTGTATTTGAAACAACTTTCTGAAAAAGAATTGCAATAATTGTTGTGTATTACAACTTTTTTGTTCACTTTTGGATACTGTTTAGCAACATTAAATTGACAGAAGGATTATGAGAGAAAATGATATGTTAGAAAAAGAAGAGATTTTTTCTAAAGTTTTAAGAGCTGGAAGAAGAACTTATTTCTTTGATGTAAGAGCTACAAAAGCTGATGATTATTATATTACGATTACCGAAAGCAAGAAATTTACTGAAGCTGATGGTTCATTTCATTTCAAAAAACACAAAATATATCTGTACAAAGAGGATTTCGCCGCTTTCGCTGAAATTCTAGAAGATATGACTTCTTATGTTTTGAATCATAAAGGAGAAGAAGTAATTTCTGAAAGACACCAAAAAGATTTCAAAAAAGAATACGATTCAGATAAACTAGAAGAAGAGGCTATTCCTTCGACCTCAAGTTTTACAAATATCGAATTTGAAGATATTTAAATTTAATGCAACAACCAAAATAACTAACCAACCCTAAAAAGCCTGAAAGGCTAATGATTTTTGGGCTTTTTTTTATGAACTATTTCGTCATACATCAAAAAAAATCCCAAAACTCTCGCTTTGGGATTTCTAAATCGTATATCAAATATTGTAAATCGTATATTATTTCACGTCCATCAATTCTACGTCAAATATCAAAGTAGCATTTGGCGGAATCACTCCTCCAGCTCCACTCGGTCCGTATGCTAAATCCGATGGAATTACAAATCGCGCTTTATCTCCCACTTTCAACAAAGCAATTCCTTCGTCCCAACCTTCGATTACTTGACCAATACCTAATTTAAATTCGATTGGTTTTTTTCTTGGATAAGAAGAATCAAATACTTTTCCGTTCTCTAATGAACCTTCATAATGTACTGAAACTGTTTTTCCTGCTTCAGCTTGTTTGCCTTCTCCTTTTTGTATGAATTGGTAACGCAAACCACTTTCTGTTTTTTCGAAACCAGCGGCTAGTTTTTCCATTTTAGCTTCTGTTTCTGCTTTCAAAGCCGCAGCTCTTTTCAAACGAGCCCCTTTCAAACCAACAAAAGCCTCAATTGCATTCCAGTTTTTAGCTTCTTCGCCCACTCTGATAATTTCAAGAGTTTCTAATTTATCTCCTTGTGCAATAGCATCTACTACATCTTGACCTTCGATTACATTTCCGAAAACGGTATGTTTATCATCTAACCACGGTGTTGCCACGTGTGTGATAAAAAACTGAGAACCATTGCTTCCTGGGCCTGAGTTGGCCATAGACAAAATACCTGGTGTATCATGACGCAAATCTTGGTGGAACTCATCATCGAATTTGTAACCCGGATCTCCAGTTCCAGTTCCAAGAGGACAACCTCCTTGAATCATAAAATTAGGAATGACTCTGTGAAAATTCAAACCATCGTAGAATTTTTGTCCTTGAGGTTTAATTTTGTTTTCCATATTACCTTCGGCAAGTGCCACGAAGTTCCCAACAGTTCCCGGTGTTAAATCGTGTGTTAATTTTACTAGAATCGACCCTTTTGCGGTATTGAATTTAGCGTATATTCCGTTTTCCATTTTTTATTATTTTTTATTGAGGTGCAAATTTACGAAAATTATTAGTTTTTCGAAACAGACCTAACAGGTTTTTAAAATCTGACTGGTCTAATATCAATATGTTTTTTTCTGCATAAAATCTTCGCGAATCGGACTGAAAACATCTATCAGCAAACCGTCTTCCAAACAAACCACACCATGCACAATATGTGGCGGAATATAGAAACAATCGCCTTGTTTCATTACCTTTTTTACATTGTTGATAATTACTTCAAAAGTTCCTTTGGCTACGTTCGTAACTTGCGAATGATAATGTTCGTGAAGCGTTCCAATAGCTCCTTTCTCGAAGAGAACGTTCACCATCATAAGTTTGTCATCATAGCCCATAATTTTTCGCTTGATACCCTCGCCAACAACTTCCCAATCTGTTTCGCTGTCTATTAAAAATTCTTTGCTTGATCCAAAACTTTGCATTTTTTTTCTGTTTTTTATTGAATTAACAAATTACGGATTACTTTTCTTTTAAATAATTGATAACTGAAATTACATCCTGATTTCCCATACCTGATTCTAATGCTTTAGAATAAGTTTCAATGATGGCATCCGTTAATGGAAAATTTACTCCATTTTTTTGAGCCAGCTTTATATCTTTTTGCATTAAGCTCAAAGCAAATGCGGGTTTATAATCTTCGGTTATCAGCAAAGGGGTTTTGACTTTTGAAGCGCCACTTCCGCAAGCACTTTCATTAATGATTTCTAATAAATCCGTACGATTGATGCCATTATTTTCGGCAAATAATACCGTTTCTGCCAATCCCAGATACAAAATAGAGAGGTAATAATTCACGCTCAATTTGGTCGCAATACCTTTGCCATTAGTCCCTACATGTTTGATAAATTTCCCCAATTTTTCAAAATAGGGCAAAGCGAGATTCAAATCAGCTGTATCACCTCCAATCATTATTGTCAAGGTTCCATTGGCTGCTGGTTGCGTGCTTCCAGCTACGGGAGCATCTAAAAATGAAGCTTTTTTTTGTTTCAGTTTTTGGGCAATACTTACTGAAAGTTGTTCCGAAATGGTACTCATATCAATAAAAAGCTTTCCTTCTATTGATTCCATTCCAAGAATTTCATCATAAACCATTGCCACGGCTTCATCATTGCTCAGCATCGTAAAAATGATTTCGGAATGCCTCACTAATTCTATAAGGTTTTGGGTAATTGTGACAGTGGTATTTTCAAACGGTTTTGTTTTTTCAATACTTCTGTTGAATACTGTTAATGCAAAACCTGCCTTTGACAAGTTGCTAGCCATTGGTGTTCCCATATTTCCAAGACCTATCCAACCTATATGTTTCATCTCGATTATTTTTTTTGATTGTAAGACCTCAAATATACAAAAATTACAAGGGCTATTTTTCAGATCCCTTATTTCAAAATTTATATTTTTCAAAACATTGGACTGATTTTAAATCTAATATTTTGGATTTTAAAAGGAATGAGTATGTGTTTCGGGTATTAGATTGAAACCATTTGGCAAGTGCTGAACGCTCGTTCTATATCATTATTTTAAGGACAAAATAGTCTCGATTTTGTAATTCAGACAATTAGGGAATTTCATCAACTGCTCATATTATGCTATTTATTTCGTCTAAATGCTATTTCTTGGGTCTCCAATTTGAAATAATGATAAATTCCTTTTATCTTAATGTTAGTATTCTCTCGTACACTTAATTGTTTTTTTCTATTAAGTTTAAAGCTGTAAATTTTTCAGGAAAAGGCATTGAAAGCAATAATTGATGCCGATGATTTTTAATGAAATTTAGCTTTCAGCAATTCAATTTTATCGAAAATAATCACAGAATTTGCAATTCAAAGAGTTTTTCTTCTTTTAAACGATTTTAATATTTTTTTCAATTTATTGTAAATAAGTTTGTAAAGTAATTATTGAAATAGTTTCCATTTAGGGAATAAAAAATAGTAATACCTAATAGTAGAAAAAATTATTTCGAAAGGTATTTAATATTAAAAATAAATAAATAATTCAATTATAACTAACTGATTTTTAACTATAAATATAGGACTTATGATTACTTATTACTTAATTGGTTTACTTACTGGAGTATCCTTGACCGCCTTTTTTATTGGTAAAGAATTATATAAATATTATACAAAATTTAAGATTCAACAGAAACAATTGAATCGAATTTTGAAATTGAATGACAAGATTAAAGATTTCAAAAACATGAATTCTATTGAAGTTCAAAATATTAATATGGAATCAATAGCGTCCTAAACGCTAAGAAAAAATATATTATTGTTGGATACAATTTAACGTCTAAAATTTACACTACCTAAAATGTTGTGTAATTAAAAAAATAGAGGGGTTTAGCTTTTTAATTAAAGTTGAACCCTTTTTCATATTTATAAAGAACAGGTTGAGATGTAATCCTGAGTCCTGGATTGGTTTTGCTCGTAACCAGAATTACTTTTTTAATTTGTTTGGGTAATTTATGATGTTTATCAAAGACAAAGACTTTTATTACGAATAACAAAAACAATTTCCTTACTTATTCCAAATCTTCCAAGCCTTCTCAGCCTGAAAAACCAGCATATCTTGTCCGTTTTTGGTTTGTGCTCCTTTGGCTTTTGCCTTTTTGAGAAATTGGGTTTCTGCAGGATTGTAAATTAAGTCGTAAGCAATGTGTTTTTCCGTGAAATGTTCGTAAGGAATCAACGGAAAAGCATCCGTATTTGGGCTTGTTCCCACCGGTGTCGAGTTGATGATAATTTGGTAATTGTCAAAAGTAGTGGCATTGATACGGTCGTAATCTATAATGCCTTCTTTGGCTTCTCGGGAAACAAAAGTGTACAAAATTCCCAATTCTTTCAAAGCAAAAGCCACGCCTTTGGAAGCTCCACCAGTACCGAGAATCAGTGCTTTTTTATGATGCGGTTCTAATAGCGGTTCTAATGATTTCATAAAACCATAATAATCCGTGTTGTACCCTTTCAGTTTGCCTTTTTTGGTGAATTTTATGGTATTTACTGCGCCAATTTCTGTTGCAATTTTAGACAATTTATCCAAATACGGAATCACAACTTCTTTGTATGGAATCGTCACATTCATTCCTTTTAGGTTGGGCGTGTTTTTTATGATTTCAGGGAAAGCGGTTATTTCCGGAATATCAAAATTCTCGTAAGTGCACCCTTCGAAAATTTTATCGTTGTTGAATTTTTCGGTAAAATAGCCTTTCGAAAATGAATAACTGATGTTGCGTCCCAATAAACCAAAGCGTTTGCGAATTGTGTCTAGCATTGTGTTTGTTTTAAAACACGAATTTACACGAATTAATTTGTGTAAATCTGTGAAATCTGTGTCAGTTTTTTTATTTGTTAAAAATTATTTTTTGTGTTTGGCAATGTAATTTTGAACCATTTTTCGAGTCCAAACCACTGGAAATAAATCTTCCAAAATGATGTAATTGTCAAAATTCAATCGCAAGGCATTGCTCAAATGAAATTTAGCTTTGGTCGTATCTTGAATCATAAAATACAATCCTGCCAAACGGTATTCGATTTCATTTTCTTCCGGAAAATATTCAGAAGCTTGCAACAAAGTTTGAATCGCAGTTTCGAATTCACCTAAAAATTGCAAAATATCAACCCAAAATAACCAAGTATCTAATGAATAATCACCAAATTCTACCGCTTTTCTATAACCAAATTCGGCTTCTTCAAAGAAGTTCATTTGTTTGTTGATAGTTGCATATCGTTTCCAATACAAACGATTTTGATTGTCAATGGCTAATGCTTTATTGACAAAAAACAAGGCTTTCTGGAAGTTTTTTTGGCGAACGTAAAAATCGGTAATGGCAATCCAACCTTTGTCTAAAAGTGGATCTTCGTGAACCGTTTTGTTGAAGTATTTCAAAGCCTGAACTTTGTTGCCCAATTTTTCGTAGCATTTCCCTATTCGAAGCAAGGCATACGAAGTGGCATCGTCTAATTCGATGGTTCGGTTGTAACTTTCGATGGCTTCTTCGTATTTTTTCAAACGTTCTAAAGCTTTAGCTCTTTCCATAAAAGCCCCCATAAATTCATCATCTATTAGGGTGGCATAATCAAAAGCGCGAATGGCACTTTCGTATTCTTTCAAGCCATAATGCAAGCGTCCCATTTGATGCCAAGCGATTTCGCTGTAGGGATTTTGGTCGATGTATTTGGTCAAATAATCAACGGCTTCCCGATTTTGATCTAAAAACTCGAAGCAATATACCACGTTATACAGGGCCGATTGGTCTTCGAGATCGACTTCCAAGCATTTGATGAAACTATCTTTGGCCATTTCTAGATTATCCATAAACAGGTATTCCATCCCAATTAAATTATAGACATCAGCATAATCATCGGTATATTCTAAAGCAATATTGAGTAATTCAACCGCTTTTTCGTGGTTGTCTCTTTTGGAAAAAATATTGGCTTTTTGAATGTAAATTTCCTCATTAGTTGGTTCGATAGCATACAATTCGTTCAACAACTTTTCAGCCTGTTCGAGCTTGTCGTCATAGACCAACATTTCAACCTGGACTAGTTTTAATCCCGTTGATTTTGGATGTTGTTCGAGTGCTAATTTTAAGGCTTTTTTTGCCAAATTGGCTTTTCCCATATCGAGGTAATGAAGAATGATGTCTTCGAATTCCTCGGAGTCAAAAAAGAGCACTTTGTTGGTTTTCAACATCGACTCAAATTTAGATAAGGATAAGTTATATTCCTCTTCTTCTTCGCTTAATTGCATAGGTTATTTTTTTTGAGTTTGCCCAAAATAAAAGTAGGCAACCTAGGTGTTGATGTGAGGAAAATTTGGAATTGTTGTGAACAATTTAATCAACAGTTTTTAAGTTTATTATTTGTTGAAAATAAACCCTAAACTACAAACTATCAACAATTGAATCCATCACTTCAATCATAATGGCACAACCTTCCCGAATTTCGTCTTCTGAAATGGTTAATGGTGGTGTTATTCTTATGGCATTGGCTTCGAATAAAAGCCAAAATAGAATGAGTCCTTTGTCTTGGCATTTCAAAATCACTTCATTGGTAATCTCGGCACTTTCCGTCATTGCCGCCAACATTAATCCTTTTCCTCGAATTTCTTTTATCAAAGGATGTACCAAAAGCGATTTGAAGAGCTTTTCTTTCTCCAAAGTTTCCGCCATTAAATTAGTCTCGGTAATTTCTTTCAAAGTAGTCAAACAGGCTGCCGCAATGACAGGATGACCTCCAAAAGTTGTAATGTGACCCAATTTGGGATCGTGACTCAACAAGTCCATCATTTCCGAAGAAGCGGTGAAAGCACCCACAGGCATTCCGCCGCCCATTCCTTTTCCCATCACCACAATATCGGGAATGACATCGTAATTTTGGAATCCGAAAAGTTTGCCTGTTCTGCCAAAACCCGGTTGGATTTCGTCGAGAATCATCATCGCACCCACTTCCGTGCAACGTTCGCGGACTTTTTTCAAGAAATTGTTTTCCGGCTCAATAAAACCTGCACCACCTTGAATTGTTTCGAGGAGAATTCCAGCGGTTTTGGTGGTTATTTTTTCTAAATCGGCTTCGTTGTTGAAGGTAATAAAATCGACATCGGGAATTAATGGTCGAAAAATTCGTTTGCGTTCTTCAAATCCCATTACGCTCATCGAGCCCATGGTGTTGCCGTGGTAGGCATTGTGGCAAGAAATCAATTGGCTTCTGCCAGTAGTTCTTCTTGCGAGTTTTAAGGCTCCTTCAATAGCTTCGGTGCCGGAATTAACGAGATAGGTTTTTTTCAAAGGTTCGGGTAGGAGTGAAGCCATCAATTTGCAATATTCCACCGCTGGGCTTTGTGAATATTCGCCATAGACCATCACGTGCGAATATTTATCCAATTGGTCTTTGATCGCCTGATTGACTCTTGGGGGTTGATGTCCGAGTGTGCAAGCTGAAACACCAGCCACAAAATCCAAGTATTTTTTGTTGTTGGTATCGAAAATATAAGAGCCTTTGGCGTGCGAAACCTCCATTCCTAAAGGATAGGGAGACGTTTGGGCTTGGTATTTTATGAAATCGTTCACTTTGTTGTTTTTTTTACCGCAAAGACGCAAAGACGCAAGGACGCAAAGTTTACGGAGTTTTATGTGTTAATTTGGAGACATTTATTCTTGCTATTTGTCACGCTGGAAGCGTCTCAATTATGTTGCTCTCGTTAGTTGGGATTCTTCCTTCGTCAAGAATGACAAATAAAGGGCATATTATTTCTGTAAAACTGCAACCTGCCAACTGCAATCTATTTCTTTTTCTTCTTATCGTAGTTCAAGGTTTCCTTCCTAACTTTCATCGGGACATTTTCCTTGGCTGCCTCGTCTTTTCCTTGTTGAACCAGTTTTTCGTTTTCTATATTTTCTTCTGGCGGGAAAATATCATCTTTCGATTTTATTCGTTCATCGCCACGCCAGACCATTCCACGTAGTTTTCGATCAGGTTCTAATAATTCTTTTTCGGGGAAAATGGTGCCGTCCACTTGCTTGAAAAAAGTGATGTCTTCTATTTCTTTTTTGTCAAAAATAATGTTGATTTTACTGCTCACATTTTTGTTGATACCAATGAGTTCTTGGGCATCATTTCGCATATAATAAATGACTTCGGCATTTTTTACAATATCGACATCGTGGAGTTTTCCATCCAGAAATTTCCCGTACAGATTTTGTCCTTTGACTTGGTTAAATCCTGTTCCGAGTGTGTCTTTCGAAACTAGAAATGTATTGTTGAGCACTTTGAGTGAGTCCAATTTCTTCGTGGTATTGTTGCCGATAAGATGCATAATATCGCCTGTAATTTGGCTCTCTCCGTTCCAAAGAATTGGATTTCCTATTAGTTTTGTCAAAGCAGTTTTCGAATTGGAATGTAAGGAATCACATTTTCCACTCATGTCAATTTTATAGAAACGTACGTTTTTGAAAGCTCGAATAATGCGGTTGCCTTCTGGGCCGGTAACCATCATTTTTTTTCCGTGAATGTAAACCGAATCGTTTTCGACAAAGTTAATCGCCACGGCTCTTTTGGTCACAAACATCGAGTCTTGATTTTTGTATAATTCGGCATAATGCCCTTTGATAATGCCCCGATTGACGGAATCTTTTATTTTTACGTTTCGAGTGGCTGAGGCAAATTCCCGATTTCGGTCATAATACAAACTATCGCCTTCAATGAGTCGGTCATCGTATTTGATGTAGGACTTTCGAAGAAAATGCGCCAGATTTTTTTTGGTGTCATAAAACCCTTTTTCAGTATAAATAAAATTGGCTTTACTGGTAATTGTAGAAGGTCCAAAAAGGTAGGAATGCCCGGAATTGCTGTAATAATCCAAGTGATTCGACTTGATTACATATTTAGGATTCGTGATGGTTACCGCCGTGAGGAATTGGAATTTTTTTTCGGCAACATAATATTTTCCAGATTTACTTTTTAGTGTATTATCTCTGTTGGTAATGGTTCCGTTTGTGTTGTAAAATACTTCTTGTGTATTTCGGTCAAAGTTGATGGTATCCGTTACAAGAGTAGATTCTGGTGAACGCATTTTGGCATTTCCTGTGGCAAATGCTATTTTCATATTGCCATTGTATTCGGCATATTTACTGTTTAAAAATAAAGTATCACCTTGAACAAGCTGCACGTCTCCAAAGGCTTTGATGTAGTTCTCTTTTTGAAAATAATAGGCTTTGTTGCACGTCATAATGATACCGTCGTGATTGATGCGCACGTTACCAGTAAGTAGTGCAGCATCTGGAGCTTCGAGTTGATTTACATCAAAATAGTCTGAATGATCTATAATAATTTTTTTTGGAGCCTGAGCCAAAAGGTTTTGGAAACCTAAAACTACAAAACAACAACTGATGAAAAACAGTAACTTCTTCAATGGATCTAATTTTTGCCAAATTTAAGAAAAAGGAAACAACCGTAATCTATATTATGATTTATTTATAACTCGATACAAGCGATTCGTTTATCATTCGATTTAGAAAAAATTTATCAACAAAAAGTAATAATATTTCGTTGTAGTTCCAATTTTAGTGAATAGTGTCGGCTAAATTTTGAATAATTCTCAAATTGAAGCCAAAAAAATAGTAAATTTAGATGTTGTTAATTCATTTAAATTGGATTTCATAATTAGCAATAAAAATCAGGAAAAATAATTTACTATGATGAAAAAAAGAACTATTGTTGCAAGTATAAGCATATTACTTTTGGCAGCAGCCTGTAAAACTACAGCTATTAAAATGGATACAGAAAAGAAAAATACACCACAGAAGAAAGAAGTTGTCTATCAGGTTTTTACCCGATTGTTTGGAAACAAAAATACCACCAATAAACCTTGGGGAACCATTGAGGAAAATGGAGTAGGGAAGTTCAATGATTTTACTGATAAAGCCTTGAAAGAAATCAAGGATTTGGGAGTTTCGTCTATTTGGTACACTGGAGTTCCACATCATGCTTTGGTACGAGATTATACTTCGATTGGTATTTCGAACGACGATCCCGAAGTGGTAAAAGGTCGTGCGGGTTCGCCGTATGCTGTGAAAGATTATTATAATGTAAACCCAGATTTGGCTGTAAATCCTGCCAATCGTTTGCAAGAATTTGAAGCCTTGATTGCCCGAACTCACAAAGCCGGAATGAAGGTGATTATTGATATTGTTCCCAATCATATTGCCCGAAAATACGAAGGAAAAAGTAATCCAAAAGGGATTAAAGATTTTGGTGCCGATGATGATGTTTCTGTTGAATACAAACGCGATAATAACTTTTATTATATTCCAAATACCCGTTTTGAGATTCCTGATGCTGGCAAACCTTTGAACGGAGAAAGCAATCCGCTAATTGATGGAAAATTTGAAGAATTTCCAGCAAAATGGACTGGTAACGGTTCAAGATTGGCTAAACCAGACAAGAACGATTGGTACGAAACCGTGAAAGTCAATTACGGAATTCGCCCTGATGGTTCTAAAGATTTTCCAGAACTTCCCGCAGGTTTTGATACCAAATCTTATCAAGAGCATTTTGATTTTTGGAAGGATAAAAACGTACCGAATTCTTGGATCAAATTCCGTGATATTGCTTTGTATTGGACTGCCAAAGGCGTGGATGGTTTCCGATATGATATGGCCGAAATGGTACCAGTTGAATTCTGGAGTTATATGAATTCAGCGATAAAAGTGAAGAATCCAGACGCTTTTTTGATGGCAGAAGTTTATAATCCAAATGAATATCGCAATTATATTCGCCTCGGGAAAATGGATTATTTGTATGATAAAGTGGAAACTTATGACCACTTGAAAGCCGTAATTCAAGAAAAAACTTGGCCTGATGGCTTAACAGATATTCAGCATCGAATGACCGATATTGAACATCATATGCTTAAATTTTTAGATAATCACGACGAACAACGTTTGGCAAGTCCAGAATTTGCTGGAACACCAGAAAAAGGAAAGCCACTAATGGTAGTTTCGGCAACGATAAGTACTGCACCGACGATGATTTATTTTGGTCAGGAAGTAGGAGAAGCCGGAAATGAAAACGCTGGTTTTGGAACGCATTCCAGAACATCAATTTTCGATTATATTGGAGTTCCAAATCATCAACGATGGATGAACGGAGGAAAATTTGATGGAGGGCAACTTTCGCAAGGAGAAAAAGAGTTAAGAGATTTTTATAAAAGATTATTGAATTTTTCTATCAACAGTTCTGCTTTGATGGGGAATTTTCAGGAAATACAAACGGCCAATCGGAACATTACTCCTGGTTACGACATAGCGATTTATTCTTACACACGTTGGTCAGATACTCAAAAACTGATTGTTGTGACGAATTTTTATTCTTTGGCTTCCAGTAATTTCGAACTCCGAATTCCGGCTGATATTATTCAAAAATGGAATTTGAAAGATGGAACTTACACGATAACGGATCAATTGTATCACAAAAAAACGACGCAATTGAAAGTTGAAAATGGAGAGGGAAAAGCCCAAATTAGTATTGGTCCTTCGGAATCGTTTATTTTTCAGTTGTAATCTTTTATAGTTTTAATAATCCTCTTTTATCAATGAAAAAATAAATTTCAATTTGTTTGCTATTAGTAGCATTCCAGTCTTTATTTGCCCAAAATGATTTCACTCCCACTTGGAGTAAAGGAGTAGTTTGGTATCAAATATTTCCCGACCGATTTTATAATGGTGATCCTTCAAACGATCCAAAAGTGACCGATCAAGATGGAGCTTATCCGTTTGATAGTACTTCCGATTTTCAAATTCATCCTTGGACTAGCGATTGGTATGAACTGCAACCTTACGAACAAAAAAACGGAAAAGATGTTTTTTATAACATTCAAAGAAGGCGTTATGGAGGAGATTTGCAAGGTGTTATTGATAAATTAGATTATTTGCAATCCTTGGGAATCAATGCTATTTATATGAACCCCATTTTTTGGGCACCTTCTTCCCATAAATATGATGCTTTGTGTTATCATCATGTTGACCCCAGTTTTGGCCCAGATCCAGAAGGAGACAAAAAGATGATTCTGAATGAAGACCCATTAAATCCAGAAAAGTGGGTTTGGACCAAAGCAGATTTACTTGCCCTCAAACTTATCGATGAAGTGCATAAACGAAAAATGTTTATCATTTTTGATGGTGTTTTCAACCACTTGGGAGTAAATAGTTTTGCTTTTCGCGATGTTGCCGAAAAACAACAAGAGTCGGTGTATAAAGATTGGTTTATGGTTGATAGTTGGCAGGATAAGGACAAAGGTACCAAGTTTGAATACCAAGGTTGGTTTGGCGTAAAAACCCTGCCCGAATTTAAAGAGGATAGTAATGGAATAGTTTCAGGTCCCAAACAATATATTTTTGACGCTACAAAACGATGGATGAATCCAATGAATAAAGGAGCTCAATATGGAATTGACGGTTGGCGTTTGGATGTGGCCTATTGTATTGCGCATCCTTTTTGGAAAGATTGGCGGAAATTAGTAAAATCGGTAAACACTGAAGCTTATCTTACTGCCGAATTAGTTGATCCTATTGACAAGACCAAACCGTATTTAAGCGGTGACGAATTTGACGCCACGATGAATTATAATTTTTCTTTCCTTGTGCATGATTTTTTTATACAGGATTTAAAAGGTAGCACAGTTACCAGTTTTGATTCAAAATTGAAAGAATTGCGTGAAGGATTTGGTGAAGGTGTTGCAATGAATATGCAAAATTTGGTTGGAAGTCACGATGCAACAAGAATTGGAAGTGCAGTCGCCAATCCTGATGGAAAGAAATTTGGCGATTGGGGCGATTATTTTAACTGGAGTCAGAAGAGTAATAATAAAAATTATAATGCTCGGAAACCCACTGCTAATCAGTTGGAAAAGCAAAAACTAATTGCTGCATTTCAAATCTTGTATTTGGGTTCGCCAATGATTTATTATGGTGACGAAGCTGGAATGTGGGGTGGTAACGACCCTGATTGTCGTAAACCAATGGTTTGGGCTGACAAAAAATATAATGATGAAATAGCCAATCCTGACCAAAGTAAACACGAAGTTGATAAAGTAGAATTCAATCAGGATTTATTCAATTGGTACAAAAAGTTTATTGGTTTACGCAATCAATACAAAGCAATAAAATTGGGAAGCTACACGACAATTGAAACTAATGATGCCCAAAAAACTTATGCTTTTAGCCGTAAATTGGGTAATGAAGAAGTGATTGTCATCATTAACCGAAGTGATAAAGCAGTTCTTTTTGCAAATCCAATTCTTAAAAAAGGAAATTACAAAGAGGTATTTACAAAAAAAGCGACAAAAAAGGTGACTATACAACCTTTGGGTGTTGTAGTGTTGAGTAATATTGTTCACTAATTGTATAAAATAGAGTTACCAAAAAAAAGCTGAAACAAAGTTAAATTTTGTTTCAGCTTTTTTTATTAATCACACCTTCAAATCTTCTTGATGGTCAAATTTTAAAACTTATTAGTTTCTAAAACTATAAAATTGCCTGGTGTTTGAACATCTGCATTTTCCTCGGCAGTAATAAATATCTTCTCAGGTTTAAATGCAGTTACAGTTTCAAAGGAAGCTTTTAGTTTTGACGAGATAAATTTGGTATCGCTTTTTATTTGACCAATGTTTTTAATTAGAGATTCATCGGTTTCCATCCAAACTACATACGTGTTTTTCGAAGGCTCCAATCTTTTTACTTCGGCTAAATTATTTATTTTTATTTTCACAACATAATTCTTGTTATCGTCTTTATTGACAGTAACTTGACCTTGAGCAGCGGGAACTACAGATGAATTTTGAAAGGTGATTTTTTTGGCACAAGAAGTGAAAGACAGCAACATTACTAAGGCTAAAGCACCTAATGATAGATTTCTAGAGAAGAAATTTAATTTTAAAGTTTTCATTTTATTTGAATTTTTATTTGTTTAAACTATCATACAAAGGTTAACCTTTATTAGAAGATAGTTCTTATAAAAAATCATATTTATGTTGTGAAATTCACAGGTTTTGGAGGGGTAAACTAGCATTGACAATTTCTATTTCGCAATTTTTTTTATTAAGGGTTGAATAAATTAGTAAAGAAAAAAGGGTAAAATGATTGAACATTTTACCCTTTTTTCGGATGAATTATTATCTACTTCTTCAAAGCTTCCTCATAATTCTCGCTTACTTTTTTCCAATTGATTACATTGAAAAAAGCATCAACATAATTTTTTCTTTTGTATTGATAATCCAAGTAGTAAGCGTGTTCCCAAAGGTCTAAAGCTAAAATTGGTTTTCCGGGAACGAGTGCATTTCGCATCAAAGGATTGTCTTGATTTTGAGTATTTGTAATTTGAAGGTTACCCGAGCGATCTACAATAAGCCAAACCCAACCTGAACCAAATTGTTTTGTAGCTTCGTCTTTGAATGCTGTGGTAAATTCGTCGAAAGAACCAAACTTTTTGGTAATGGCAGCTGCCAAAGTATCTTGTGGTTGTCCTCCGGCTTTTGGCCCCATACATTTAAAATATAAAGAATGGTTGTAATATCCGCCAGCATTATTCTTAATATCAACAACGCTTGGATCTAATTTAGCCAATACTTCTTCTATAGTTAAATTTTCCAAGGGAGTACCTACAATCGCTTTATTCAAATTATTGGTATAGGTCAAATAATGTTTAGAATAGTGGTTGTTCATTGTAAAAGCCGTAATATTTGGGGCTAAAGCCTCATAGGAATAGGGGAGTTTTTCTAATTGAAAAGAGCCTTCATCTGCTTTTACATCGTCTGGAATTCCCATAATTACCTTTTCTTCGACTTCGGGTAAAGGCACTTCGACCACTTCGGTGTATTTTTTATTGTTGCAAGAAATGAATAGTGTGAGGAGGAATAAATTGGCTAGAATAAAGTTTATCTTTTTCATATTCAGTACTATTTTTCCACTAAGGAATTTATTATTTCTATGTATTGTTCTTTGGCTTCATCTACAGATAAATGACTGATTTGAATCCACGCATTGGTTTTGAAAGCATTTCTTAAATCATAACTTTCGGAATGATTGAAACTTAATGAACCAAAAGTGGCTTGTTTGTAAAAAGCATAAAGTCTTAGTTGGACATCTTGTGGAAGTGATGCCTGAGTCATATTCGAAGCAATTTCAACCGCTTCTAAAAAACGTGTATCTAAATCTTTATTATTCATTCACTTTTGTTGCAATAATGGTTTTTCCACCAATTGCTTTTTGGTTGAGTACAACATTTATTGGTGTTCCAAGAGGCAAAAAAACATCAACTCTGGAGCCAAATTTTATGAAACCGGCATCTTCACCTTGAACGACTTGCATTCCCTCCTTAGCATAATTGACAATTCTTCTGGCCAAAGCTCCTGCAATTTGACGATATAACACTTCACCAAAGGTTTTATTTTCGATGACAATAGTGGTTCTTTCATTTTCTTCACTCGCTTTTGGATGCCAAGCGACCAAGAATTTTCCAGGATGGTATTTGCTGAATTTCACTAAACCGCTAAGTCCATAACGAGTTACATGTACATTTATTGGCGACATAAATATCGAAACCTGAATGCGTTTTTCTTTGAAATATTCGCCTTCATAGACTTCTTCAATAACAACCACTTTTCCATCTACAGGAGAAAGAATTTGGTTTTCATCTAAGATAAAATTACGTTTTGGATTTCTGAAAAACTGCAAAATGATAATCAATAACAACAAAGTAGTTATTTGAATTGTCATTTTAATCCAATTGGTGTCAATGAATTTGTCGGATAATAAAAGAACGATAGCCGTAACTATTGTACCTATTAATATCGATTGTGCCCCTTCTTTATGAAACATAGTATAGAATTTGATAAAATAAAAATATAATTGGTGCTACAAATATAACACTATCTAGTCGATCTAGAATACCTCCGTGACCAGGCATTATGTTTCCGCTGTCTTTTACTCCAGCAATGCGTTTAAATTTAGATTCAATTAAATCGCCGATGGTTCCGAAAACACCAACAATTAATGCTATTGAGACCCAAATCATAATCGATTTCTCGCTAAATTGTGGACTCGCTTTTATGTAATATTTTGATATTAAATATCCTGCTATTATGGCAAAAAGAATTCCGCCAATGAATCCTTCGATGGTTTTTTTGGGTGAAATTTTTTCATATAATTTGTTTTTGCCTATAGATTTTCCAACGATGAAGGCAAAAGTATCATTTGTCCAAACTAAGATAAACAATCCAATTATGATTTTTGGATTATACTCTTTAACTCCAATAGAAATTTTGGTAATAAATATAAAAGGCAAAATGATATAGCCTAATAAATACAAGGATTTTGAAGAGATACTTGAATTTTGAATTTTGTCATAAAACAAAAATAAGACACATTTGATCGAAACTACCAATGCAATAACCAGTAGAATCAGATCTAATTGTTTCGTATTTATAGAAAGGTCAAGTTGAGTATTAAAAATTCTATTTATAAATTCAGTAGTGGGTTTATTGTAGCAACTGATTAAAGTCACCGAGGTATAAATAAGGATTCCAAATAGGATAGATGGTATTTTATGAATTTGAATTAAATTGCAAAATTCATAAATTGCAATTATTAAAAATATTCCAAATAGTATAAAAAAGCTTTCTGTCGAATACAAAATCGAAGAAAGTAATAAAATTACATAAATAGCACCAGATAAAGTTCTCTTAAGTGTTTCATTCATCTTATAAATCTTCTAAAAGCAACAAATACAGATTTTTAGCAGAACTTCCGTATTGGGTAAAATCTTCGTCAATTGCTTTTTTGAAATATTTGATAGTTGTTATGTTTGTAGGATAATCTTTGATGTATTTCTTTTTTATAACACTCAAACCATCACTTTTTGTTTCGATTATTTGACTAGTAGTAGCAATAACAACTATGTTTACAGGAAGTTCGTTCGGCTTGTGTTGCTTTATTTGTTTTGAAGAAAACAGAATAGATCCCTCGTCGGCAATTAGGTTTTCGCAATGCGCCAAAAGGAAGGAGGGAGTTTTTGTTTTATGATGGGTGATTTTATTTTCTTCAAGCATTCCAGCAAGTTGTGGTTCATAACATAAAGCTTCACCTTCAAACCAATCGTTTTCTTCGAGAATATGTTCGAAATGATCATTTAGTTCTGTTTCATTTTCGCAGTATAAAAACTTACCTCCGTTTTTATTGAAATTGTATATGAATTTCTCCTCAATAGGCGTATCATTTTCAAGGGAGAATTTACTATTTTCCGAATCATTTCCTACCTCCGAAGTTGGGTTTATAGAACTAAATAATTTTTTAAAAAGACTCATATTTTTCTATGCTACTTGATAAATTAATTGAAATCGTTCAAAGATAAAAAAATCTTAATTCAAAAGTGACTTTTGAATTAAGATTTTAAAATTTTATGCTTTTATATTTTAAGATACTACTTCGCTGAGATTTGCATCAAATGTTCTTTTTCCAAAAATAGCTTCTAAGTCATCTTTAAAAATCACTTCTTTTTCGATTAAAATATCTGCCAACTGATTGAGTTTATCTTTGTTTTCTTCTAATATTTTGATGGCTCTTTCGTATTGGCTTTCAATTAGAATAGAGATTTCTTCGTCAATAGTCTTGGCTGTCTCGTCTGAATAGGGTTTAGAAAAACTGTATTCACTTTGCCCTGACGAATCATAATAAGTAACATTCCCTATTTTTTCGTTCAGGCCATAAATAGTAATCATGGCACGAGCTTGTCGAGTTACTTTTTCTAAATCGCTCAAAGCACCAGTCGAAATCTTGTCGAAAGTTACTTTCTCAGCTGCTCTTCCGCCCATAGTAGCGCACATTTCATCCAACATTTGATCTGTTCTTACGATTTGTCTTTCTTCTGGAAGATACCAAGCAGCTCCTAAACTTTGTCCACGAGGAACAATAGTCACTTTGATAAGTGGTGCTGCGTGTTCAAGCATCCAACTTACAGTCGCATGTCCCGCTTCGTGAATGGCGATGGCTTTCTTTTCATCGGGAGTAATGATTTTATTTTTCTTTTCAAGTCCGCCAATAATTCTATCGACAGCATCAAGGAAATCTTGTTTGTCAACAGCAGTTTTGTTATTTCTAGCAGCTATCAAAGCGGCTTCGTTACAAACATTGGCAATATCAGCTCCAGAGAAACCAGGTGTTTGTTTGGCTAAAAAGTCGGTATCTAGATTTTCAACTTTTTTCAATGGAGCAAGATGCACTTTGAAGATTTCTTCGCGTTCGCGAATGTCTGGTAAGTCCACAAAAATTTGTCTGTCAAAACGACCGGCACGCATCAAAGCTTTGTCTAATACATCGGCTCTGTTGGTTGCAGCTAAAACAATTACATTCGAATTGGTTCCAAAACCATCCATTTCGGTTAGCAATTGATTCAAAGTGTTTTCTCTTTCGTCATTTCCACCTGACATATTGTTTTTTCCTCTGGCTCTACCTACAGCGTCAATTTCATCAATAAAAATGATTGCAGGAGATTTTTCTTTGGCTTGTTTGAATAAATCACGAACTCTTGAAGCACCAACACCAACAAACATTTCGACAAAATCAGAACCTGATAAAGAGAAAAAGGGTACTTGAGCTTCGCCAGCTACGGCTTTTGCCAATAAAGTTTTTCCAGTTCCCGGAGGTCCAACAAGCAAAGCGCCTTTTGGAATTTTTCCACCCAGATTGGTATATTTTTCTGGGTTTTTAAGGAATTCAACAATTTCCTGAATTTCTTCTTTGGCACCTTCTAAACCCGCAACATCTTTGAATGACGTTTTAATATCTGTTTTTTCGTCAAAAAGTTTTGCTTTTGATTTTCCGATGTTAAAAATTTGTCCGCCTCCGCCACCAGCGCCACCAGACATTCTTCGCATGATGAAAATCCATACTCCAATAATGATGATGATTGGTAAAAGGCTTATGATAATATCACTCCAATTACTGCTTTCTTGAAAATTATAATTTTTAAGTTTGCCCTCGGCAACCGCGGTTTCTAATTTTTTTTCAAAAATTTGAACATCACCAAGGTTCAATATATAATGAGGCCCTTTGTTGGGTTGATCTAAAACATTTTTAGACACTTTTTTGTTAGATGCTTGTTTTAATGCCGCTGGGGTCAAATATATTTCCGCATCCTTCTTGTTGTAGATTATTATTTTTTCAATCTGCTTACTTTCCAATAGAGCATTGAATTCAGGCTGTTCTAACTTTACTGGTTCTTGAAAACTAGAACCACCAGTTAAAAAACTAATCGTCAAAAAAATCAATAAAATTGCTGTGTAAACCAACCAAGGACTTACTTTAAATTTATTCAAATTTGGTTTGTTATCTGTTGCCATTAGAGGTATATTTCTTTAGTATTTATTTTCGATTTTGGTGATTCTGGCATCACCCCAAAGACTTTCGATATTATAATATTCTCGAATGTGTTTTTGGAAAACGTGAACCACAATGCTTACATAGTCCATAAGAACCCATTCGGCATTGTCAGATCCTTCTACATGCCAAGGTTTGTCTTTCAATTCTTTTGAAACTACTTTTTGAATGGAGTTAACTATTGCGTTAACTTGAGTGTTTGAATTTCCGTTGCAGATTACAAAATAGTCACAAACGGCGGTGTCTATTTCTCTTAAATCTAGAATATCGATATCATTTCCTTTTACTTCTTCAATCCCTTTGATGATGTTTGCCAATAGAACATCATTATTTATTGTCTTTTTTGCCATGAATTATTTTTAAATAAGTTTGTAAAGTTACCATTTTTTGTGATTATTTTTGAACCTTAACAAAATATTAAATTCTGTTACACAAATAACTTCCTATGCAACTAATCAAACTCGATGCCATAGATTCTACTAATGAGTTCCTAAAAGGATTATCGAGCAATCAATTATTAGAAAATTTCACTGTCGTTACTGCCGAAAACCAAACCAAGGGCAAAGGCCAAATGGGTGCGGTTTGGAATTCAGAGCCGAGTAAAAACTTAATAATGAGTGTTTTGGTTACTGATTTTGTTACGGATATTAACCAAATATTTGATATCAATATTGTAGTGTCGGTCTCCATAATTCAGGTTTTACAAGATTTAAACATTCCGGAATTAAGTATCAAATGGCCAAACGACATTATGTCATACAATAAAAAGATAGGCGGAATTCTGATCGAAAATAGCATAAAAAGTGACGGAAGTATCAATTCGATTGTGGGTTTGGGTTTAAATGTAAACCAAATGAATTTCGAAAATTTGCCCAAAGCTTCTTCTTTAGCCCTGATTTGTAATGCCACTTTTGACAAAGAAGAAATTCTTTTGAAGATTATTGAAAATTTGGAACAAAATGTAGAATTATGGTTTCATAATTCAGATTATTTTTGGTCTTTTTTTGCCAATAGACTCTTCAAAAAAGGAGTTCCGATGCCATTCGAAGATCAAAACCAACAAAACTTTATGGGAATCATTCAAGGGGTTTCTCCCATCGGAAAACTCGAAATACTTTTAGAAGATGATTCAATTTCCGAGTTTGATATCAAAGAAATTCAGATGTTGTATTGAATTTTTTTCAACAAAAAAAACCTTTTAGTTTGCACTAAAAGGTCTTTTTTTTATAAGCTGTATTTTTTTACAATTTCGACATATTTCCAGCCAAAGTTTCAATAAATTTTGAAATAGGCCCTTTGATCATCATAGCCATCATCGCATTGAATTCGCCTTCGAAATCCAGTTTTACATCACTTGAATTTTCCGAAATAGCATTGATATTGGCCACTAATGTAAATGGTAGTTTATCGCTTGCAGCACCCAGAACTACTTTGTTTGGTGCTATTTTTTCTTTCATTTTTAATTTAATTTCGGGCATGCCTTTTAATCCAAAAATAAAAGCATCGTCACCAATAACTTCAAATTTTGCAATGTTATCGGGCATTAATTTTTCGAAATTTCGAACATCGCTCAATAAATCAAATAATTCTTGTGCTGATTTTTCGACAGTAACTTTGGGACTTTCTAAGTTCATTTAAGTGTATTGTTTGGAGTTTATAGTTTATTGTTGAAATCTTATTTTTCGTTTTTTTCAACACCCCAAGTCGATGGACTCAAATTCCATTCTCTTAAAGTTTCTTCTTCGTGCTCAGTAATGTATCTTTTGGCAACAGCCAAATTCAATAAATTTTGATAATTGCTCAATGTAAATAAATCGACATTGGCGTTTTTAAAATTTTCTTGGGCTACATCAAAACCATAGGTAAATATGGCA
The DNA here is from genome assembly GCA_035433125.1 of Flavobacterium sp. GTDB lineage: Bacteria > Bacteroidota > Bacteroidia > Flavobacteriales > Flavobacteriaceae > Flavobacterium. The sequence continues at coordinate 1,406 of DAORUG010000037.1, read as the reverse complement.
GCCATTCCTTTAATATTGGCTCCGGCAGCTCGCAAAGCTTCTACAGCAAGTAAACTACTGTTTCCTGTGCTTATTAAATCTTCGACAATTACCACGTTTTGACCTTTTTGCAAAAAGCCTTCCACTTGGTTTTGTCGCCCATGTTTTTTGGGTTCTGGACGGACATACACAAACGGTAATCCTAAACTTTCGGCAACTAGCATGCCAATTCCAATTGCTCCTGTGGCCACGCCAGCAATTACATCTGGTTTTCCAAATTGTTTTTCAATATTTTTCGAAAATTCGTCTCGAACGTAATTCCTAATAGTTGGAAATGAGAGAATTATTCGATTATCACAATAAATAGGTGATTGCCATCCCGAAGCCCATGTAAAAGGATTTCTTGGATTCAATTTAATTGCATTAATTTGCAAAAGTAATTCGGCAGTTTTCTCGGCAGTATCTTTATTAAATATCATAGTACAAATGTATAAAGTTTTTGTGAACGACAAACCACTTTTTTTGACAAATGAAATCTCCAAAGAGACTAACTTTCAGTTGTTCCTATTAGAAAGTGTTGATATAGTACAACTTATAGTTAAAATTTTTCAAAATAAAATTCAAAAAGCCTATCTCTATCATCCCGATGAAAAAGAAATTTTGAAAACTTTGAAATCTAAAATACCAGTTTCTAAAGCTGGAGGCGGATTAGTTTACAACAAAAAAGGGGAGGTTTTGTTCATTTACAGAGGAGGAAAATGGGATTTGCCTAAAGGAGGAACTGAAAAAGGCGAAGAAATTGAAAATACAGCCATGCGCGAAGTCGAAGAAGAAACTGGCGTTAATAAATTAAAAATCTCCAAAAAACTCCAAAAAACCTATCATATTTTCAGAAGAAATGGTATTTACAGACTAAAAATCACGCATTGGTTTGAAATGCAATCTGATTTTGAAGGAATTCCTCAAGGGCAAATTGAAGAAGGTATAGAAAAAGCGGTCTGGCTCAATCCAAATGAAATACCTGAAATATTAAAAAAATCATACGAAAATATTAAATTATTGTTCGAAGAAGAGAACATTAGTTTGAAATAGTCAGATGGCAGATTTCAGATTGCAACTTTAGTTTTCCTATTGGTTTTAGTGTTTCACAACTGAACACTTTTTACCTACCTTTGCAAAATGAATAAAAAACACCATTCCAACAATATACTTCTCAATTTAGGCATCGAAAACCTAAACGAAATGCAGGTCGCTGCTCAAGAAACCATTTTGAGTGACAACAATGTTTTACTTCTTTCGCCAACAGGTTCCGGCAAAACATTAGCTTTCTTGTTGCCAATTTTCGAAATGTTGAAACCCGAAATGCTTTCTGTTCAATGTTTGATTCTTGTTCCATCACGTGAATTAGGCTTGCAAATTGAGCAGGT
>DAORUG010000036.1:0-23572 GCA_035433125.1 Flavobacterium sp. | reverse complement strand
TTTACTCATTCGCTCCATCGACATTTTGTAAATCAGTGCAAAAGTACCATCTTTCATAAATTCGTTGAGCTTTGGCTTAAATTCATCGGCCATTTCAGTTATGGCAATCATCTTTTTGTTGTTTTCCTGATCTTCGGGAGCCGTTTTTTGGACTTTAATAACTTCTATGAATTTATCCATCCATTTTTCGTGGAGGAGCATAAATTCCTGTTGCTCGTCGGTTAATTTTCTAATTTCCGTTTCATCTAAGTGCGCGCCAAAACTGGCCTGACTCATTAATGTTGTGCCCGCAGTTAAACCGAGGAATTTAAAAAAATTTCTTCTAGTGGATTTTGAATCTAACATAGGATTGAGTTTTTATTACATTAAACGAAAGATAAAGATAACCGATTTCCTTGAAAAAAGAATCAAAGTGGTGTTTTTATAAAAACGCATTCCACAAGAAAAGATTTTTTTGTCTTAGGTTCTCCTCTTTATCATCTCCATAGCTGAACCATTCTTTGGTTTTTTCTTCCATTTCCTTCTTTAGGCCCAATAAATCATAGGTTTTTTTGGCTGTGATGGGTTTTATTTCGGAGGCTTTAGCCATCGTCAAATCTACTTTGGTGGCTACATATGAGGTGTATAATCTGGGAATTGAAAGCCCCAAAATCAAACCCGGCAATCCGTGAATAGAACAAGGACCTCCAGTAATAGTGATTTCATCGGTGTAAAAAGCAAATATATAAACGTCATCCATTATTTTGCCAACGGCTTTTCGGCAATTATAACCTGCTATTTCTCTGTTTTCGTTTGTAATTTTCCATTCAATATTTTGGATGCTGTCCGAGATGACAAAATTAGTTCCTACTATTTGTTTTTGCATCATCATTTTTTTGGCTCCAAAATCAAAATACCAAGTGTTTTCTTCGTCAACGTCTTTTTGGTATTTTGGAATTCTTGTTTTTGGACTCCATCGATCAAATTTAAAGATGCTTTTGTTGTCTGCAAAAGTATAGTTGTAATACGATATTTTTAGGTCGGAAAGGTTGTCTTTCATCATCTCATCCCAACTATCATTGCTCATTGTTTTTTTCAAATTCGTATTTACTTCATATTCAACTACGGCTTTTTCTATAAATTGCTGCGCTGTTGCTGTAGTTGCAAAAATTAGTGTTGTGAGAATAAAAAGTATTGATTTCATAGATTGATATTTTAGTCTTTTCGGTAATTAGCTTTTAAATTTAGTGCGAGCGCGAATTTATTTGTTTGTTTTTTCACCTTTGTTTTTAAAATTCCAGGTAAATCCTATCATAGCATATCTTTTGAGTCTGGAATTTTGTTCCTCTGTAATTGAGTTTTCATAAACATATCTTCGGATACCAATATTTTGATTTAAAATATCATTCACCAATATATAAGCCGTAAACTCATCATTTTTGAAAGTGCGTTGTAGCCTTGCATTCCACAATTGATTGGTGAGATTATCCTGAAAATCGACTGTTTTTTGTCGCGTAAACAAATTGTAATCGGTAGATAGTTTCCATTTTTCTCTGAAATAAACCCCAATATCCAATCCTAAATTATTGGTATTAAATGATTTTATTTCATCATTTTGTGAAGTAGCATTTCTGCTATTTGAAAAATTATTGCTCAAACTAATGTCATATTTCTTTGCTTTAGATTTATTTAAATACACAGAAAATCCTGAATTTAAAATTTTAGTATCGTTAGTACTAAGATTAATACTATTTACAGATTTATTGTAGTTTATATTTGGATTAAGACTCACTTGTAAATCGAGTTTCTTTAGCTTAAAACCATATCCTATATACAAATTGACAGAATAATTACCATTCGTATTTATGGGTTTGGTAATTGTTAGGGCAGTTTCTGGATCTATAACTCTGCTGTAAGAAATCAAATTAGAAGTCGTTCTGTATGATAAACTTTGATAAAAATGTGTTTCGGTCAAAATGCTATACGTGCTGTTAAATAGATTAAAACTGTTGGTAAAAGATTGCTTTAAATCTGGATTCCCTAAAGTTTGATTAAAAAAGTCTTGATTGTCTCTTAAAGGCTGCAACTGGTTGAGTGTCGGCTGTTTTGTTGCTCCTTGATAATTGATACGCAAATTGCTGTTGCTTTTGTACTTATAAGTGAAATTCGCAGTCGGAAAAAAATTGGTGTAATTGCGTTTGTATTCTTTGTTTAAAGTTTGATCTTCCAAATCAAACGAAGTAAATCCAACACCGGTTCCAAAGTTATAATTGATTTTTTTGGAATTATAACTCAATTTAATGTTAGGCTTGTTGGTTATTATAGTTTGGTTGAACTGGTTTGACAAAGAATTTACAAGCACATCATATTCTCCTGTAAGATCAGAATAATTATAGGTCAAATAATCGCTTTCGCCCTTGTTTTGAGTAACTTGATAGGCAAATTGCATGGCAAATTTCTTAGCAATAGGTTCAGTATAAGTAACGTTTACATTTAAATTTTGACTTGTTTTCTCGTCAATTTTGTTTTGATCCAAATCGACCCTATTGGAGAAAGCACCATCTTCATAGCTTTCGTTGGAAGACTTTAAAAAATTATTTGCATCCGAACTCAAAGTGTTTCCACTAGCGTTTACAGAAAATGTACGACGGGGTTTGGCGAATTTATGTTTAAATAAAATACTGGCCGATAGAGAAGTTTTGTAGGAATCTGTAGTAAATGTTTTTAGCTGTTTGTTTTTTAACAATCCATCACTTCCGGTAGTGTTTCCGGATGTAAATTCATCACTTTCCGTATCATAAAAATTAGTTTTGGCGGTAATTCGTAAACTGTTTAAGGTATCTAATTTTATATCGTAAATAGCATTGAATTTAAAATTACTCCTATTAACATTGCTTACTTTAGAAGTGTTTTCGATTAATTGGATTTCTCCTACCGGGGTTTGTGTTTTTCTATTATTGTTGTTTGTATAAATTTGATTATTGTAATTTGGCGTTAAATTCAATGTTTGTTTATCGTTCCACTTGTTGCTGTACTGTAATCCGGCATTGGTGTTTTTGATAAATCCATTTTGAGTATCAACATTTGGTTCTTCATCATTATTGCCTCCTGTCCATTCATAATCTACATTGCCATCATCGTCCATACTCATACTCACATTATTATCACCTCCTCCAAATCTATCGTTATCTTGCCAACTTAATCCATCTTGACCGGTATTCCCATTCAATAAAAATGCCGATATTTTTCTTTTGCCTTTAAAACTGCTAAACATAAGATTGGTATTGTATCTGGAATCGGAACCTGTAAATGGCTCATTTGCACCATCTATTTTGCCAAAATACCCTTTCTTTTTGTCTTCCTTTAATTTTAGATTAATAGTTTTTTTTGTTTCGCCATCATCAATTCCTGTAAACTCGGCTTGGTCACTTTTCTTATCGAAAACTTGGACTTCTTTTACGGCATCTGCTCTCAAATTTTTCACTGCCATTCCTGGATCATCTCCAAAAAATTCTTCGCCATCGACCAATACTTTTTGCACCGTTTCGCCCATAGCTTTTATGGCACCGTTTTTATCTACTTGTATTCCAGGGAGTTTTTTTAATAATTCTTCAACGTTAGCATTCGCACTAACAACAAAATCACTGGCTCTGTAACTTGTCGTATCTCCTTTGATTCTAATAGAACCCGTTTTTATTATTACTTCTCTAAGCGCATTAATTTTGCTTACCAAATCTATTGTTCCTAAGTTTTTTGTAGTTTCACTTACGGTTATATCATCTAAATAATCGGCATATTGTCTATGGGAAGTCATCACAATATAGTTTCCGGCTTTTACATTTTTAAGGTCAAAGTTTCCCTTTTTATCCGTTCGGGTAAACCTATATAAAATAGAATCTTTGGGTGTTAGTAAGGCAACAACCGAATTGTAAACAGGAGTTTTTTCGTTACCATCAGTCAAAACACCCGAAACGTTGGCTTTTTGAGCAAAAACAGAAAAAGAAAATAAGAACAAAATTGCAAAGGTTTTAGTAATTTTTAGCATACAGAGTTTTAATTGTAATTAGCATTTCAAAAAATTTAAAAAGCCTATTGAACGAAATAACGATAGTCATTCACTTAAAATTAGCTTTGTGTATAAATTTTATGAACTAAAAACGAAAGTAGTATTGTTTTTACAATTTTTTTAAAGTTTTAATATTAAATTAACTATAAAAATATTCGTGCAAAAAATAAAAACTCCGGAGGGAAAATTCCTAAGTAGGAAAAATGATTTTCAAATTATTTATTTACAGGAAATTACAAGCTTCACAATAGATTCTGGAGAAATGGTTCTCATAGCATCTTCGTAACCTTCCACCATTTTATTCCCATAAACCGAAGTCGGTAATTTCGGAAACAAATTTCTATCGGAAACTAAAGCATTTTCCAAAGGTTGATTGAAAGGTGAAAATCCCGTAAACGGATGTGTTGCGCCCCAAAGTGTGATGACTTTTACGCCCAACATTGCCGCAATATGCGCATTCCCGGAATCCATTGAAAGCATTATATCGAGATTAGAAATCAGTTTCAATTCCTGTTGAAACTTAAGTTGACCGGCAACAACAATTACGTTTTCTTTGTCTTTTGAAAGTGAATCCAACTGTTCGATTTCCTTTTTTCCGCCACCAAAAAGTAGAATTTTATAAGTTTTATTTTCAGCTAATTGATGGATTACTTCCTGCATTAAATCCAACGGATACACTTTGGAATCGTATTGAGCAAAAGGCGCAATTCCAATCAGTTTAACATTATTTTCTCCAATTAATTGAATTATTTCCGTGTCTAAAACTGCCTTTTCTGGAAATGTTGGACTCGATAAATCTACTTTGAAACCCAATTCTTCAAACACTTTTGCATGTCTTTCGAACATTGTTGTTAATGGTTTAAAGATTTTATTTTCGGCTCGTGTTAAAGCTGCTTTTTCCTCTCTCGCTTTATCAACAAAAGCAGTTTTTTTTCCACTCAGGGCAAAAAGTGTTCGAACGACTTTGGAACGCAAAACATTATGTAAATCGGCAAAAGCGTCAATGTGTAAGGCTTTCAAATCTTGGAACAATCGCAACAAACCCATAAATCCTTTGTGGCGATTTTTTTCATCGAAAGCAAAGAAAGAAACATTGGAAATTCCCTCGAAAAAAGGTTTGAAAAATGGACGGGAAATCACCGTGATTTTTGTTTCAGGATTTTGATGGACAAAAGCCCTTAAAACAGGAACCGTCATAGCGACATCTCCCATTGCGGAAAGTCTCATGACGGCTATATGTTTTATTTTTTTTGACAATTACTGAATGTATAAAAACCATTAAGAGATTAAGGATCATTAAGTTGTACTTAATTTTCTTAATCCCTTAATGGTTTAAAATAGTGTTTTTTATTTTTTATTCTGATACAAAACAGGATTCAAATCATCATCGTTGTACATCTTCATTTGTTTGTACACTTTCATGAATTTATCACCGTTTTCGATGTCGGTTAGCAAATCATCTATTGCTGTGGACAAATCGGTTCTTTGCTCTAATAAAATATTTAATTTGGCTTGACATTTGTCCCTGTGATCTTGCGAAGCTTCTTCACGAGTGGCTTCCTCTTGCATATGATAAATTTTCAAAGCCAAGATAGACAATCTGTCAAATGCCCAAGCTGGACTTTCGGAGTTGATTTTGGCATCATTTTTTACTGCAACCTGAGCATATTTTTGAAGAAAATAACCGTCGATATATTCTACCATATCGGTACGCTCTTGATTCGAAGCGTCGATTCTTCTTTTTAATGTCAAAGCAGCAACTGGGTCAATATTCGGATCGCGAATAATATCTTCGAAATGCCATTGAACAGTGTCAATCCAGTTTTTTAAATATAATAAATGCTCTATTTTTTCTTTTGGAAAGGGATTATTAATCGGTTGGTCAACATTATCAAATTGATGATAATCGCGAATACTTTGTTCGAAAACGGAATAAGCTAATTTTGAAAACATATCTTTTATATTTTATAAATACAAAGATACTTTTTATACTTTTATAGTCTATAAAAAACATAAGAAGTTTAGCGGGTTTTTTGCGAAATTCCTAAATTTTAAATTACAAATCTTAAATTATCATTATGCAAACACATTATTTATCCGAAGACAATAGTATTCTGAATCATTTTTTGGGTCAAATCAGGAACGTGAATGTGCAACACGACAGCATGCGTTTTCGTAGAAATATCGAACGCATTGGCGAAGTAATGGCTTATGAATTGAGCAAAGATTTGCATTATAGAAATATCGAAATTCAAACACCTCTGGGTATCAAAAAAACTACTGAAATCGAAGACCAATTGGTTTTGTGCTCCATCCTTCGAGCCGGATTACCGCTTCATTTGGGGTTTTTGAATTATTTTGACAGTGCCGAAAATGGTTTCGTTTCTGCCTACAGACATCATCCTAATAATGATGAATTTTTCGATATTTTAGTTGAATACCAAGCCGTTCCCAATATTGAAAATAAGACTTTGCTATTAATCGACCCAATGCTTGCCACAGGACAATCGATGGTGGCTGTCTTCAATAAATTAATGGAGAAAGGACTTCCAAAAGAAATTCACATCGCCGTAATCATTGCTGCTCCAGAAGGAATTGCTTACCTAGAAAAGTATTTGCCGGATTCCTGTCATCTTTGGGTTGCCACGCTTGACGAAAAATTAAACGACAAAAAATACATCATTCCAGGATTGGGCGATGCAGGTGATTTGGCTTACGGAAATAAATTATAATTGGGAGAAAAACGCAAACAAACTACAAAGAATTAGTACGCCTAAAACCATTTCCTGTTTCAATTGAAGTTGTTTCATTTCGATGTGGCTCGTTGCCATAATTGACAATGGTGCAATAGTAAAAATCAATAAATCATTGCTTTTGTTCGATGAAATTGCAAAAATCACTATGGCAATAAAAAAAGAAACAATAACTTTTTTAAAAGAAGAGTTCAACAATAACGGCTTACTTGAAAGAGAGGCAAACATAGAAGCTACAAAAAACAAAGCCACTGTCAAATAAATCGAGAAGGCAACATTCTGATACGTATTCGTAAAATAATCAATATTGAAGTTGAGAATTGCATTTTCAGTAATGTATCCTAAAATATCTTTGCTGAAAATTAAGGATACACCTATGGAAATAATTCCAACGGCAAAAAAAGCGATAAACGGCAAAACCCAGTTTCTATAATCTCTCGCAACGTGAAAAATAATAGATATAAAAACCAATACCAAATATAGAATACTCCAAAAGTGAAATAATGCTGCTACAAAAATCCATAGCGATGCGTCGAATATTTTTTCTTTCGAGGCTTTTAGAGATTGTAATGAAATCAATCTTCTCAGTGCTAATAAAATAAAGAAATTTGATAAAATTAAATTTGTATTGGCGAATACAGAAGGAAAAAATAGCAAAAACAAAAAATAGAATAAAATCGTGTAACTACTGTCTTTGCTCAACCCGTTTTTCTTGGCAACAAAATTTGTAATAAAAACAGAACCCAACAAAATCAAGAACAATCCTCCTTTTTTTAATATGGAAACAACCGAATTTGTCCAAGATAAATCTTGAAAAAGGGAGATGAAAAAGAAAACCAGCATTAAAATTACAACCAAAAATAAATTTAATGGTGTAGATTTTCTAAAAACACTTGTTATCATAAGGATATTTTATACTTTTGCGACTGTAAATATAATACTTGTACAAAGATGAAAGCATTTTTTGAAGGAATTCAATGGTTATTTGAAACAATTTTTTTCGCTTTACACGATTTTCTAAGAGAATTAGAACTTGTTAGTTGGACAGCTGCTAATATCATCAACTGGATTTTTATGGCTATCTGTTCAGTTGCTATCGTATATTGGTGCAAACAATTAAAAATGTACGACGAAAAAGGAGAAGAAAACCAAGATACTACCGCTCACTCTTTCTTGAAATAATATTTTAAGAAATTGAGCGAAAGATATTGGGAACTATTTTAAATCGTTCCCAATATCTTTTCTAAAATACATCTTATCAAAATGTAGCTTGTCTATATTTTGGTAAGATTTTTTTATGGCCTCTTCGAAGTTGTCTCCATACGAAGTAACGGTCAAAACTCTTCCTCCATTACTCACCACGTTTCCGTTATCCAGTTTTGTTCCTGCGTGAAAAACAATCGAACCTTCGATGGTTTCCAATCCCGAAATTACTTTTCCTTTCTCGAAATCTTCTGGATAACCACCAGAAACAATCACAACAGTTGTAGCACTTCTTTCGTCAATTTCAAGTTCGAATTCGTCCAATTTTTCATTGGCCACAGCCAAAAACAATTCCACTAAATCCGATTTCATTCTTGGAACCACAACTTCAGTTTCTGGATCGCCCATTCTCACGTTGTATTCAATTACGATGGGTTCGTTGTTGACGTTAATCAATCCAATAAACACAAATCCTTTATATTCGATTCCATCTTTTTGAAAACCTTCAATAGTTGGTTTTACGATACGTGTTTCGATTTTTTCCATCAAAACAGCATCCACATAAGGAACTGGAGAAACTGCTCCCATTCCGCCGGTATTTAATCCTGTGTCGCCTTCGCCAATGCGTTTGTAATCTTTGGCTGTCGGCAAAATTTTATAGCTTTTTCCATCGGTCAATACGAAACAGCTCAATTCAATTCCATCCAAGAATTCTTCGATTACCACTTTTGAACTAGCATCACCAAATTTTTGCCCCACCAACATATTTCTCAATTCTTCTTGAGCTTCAGCTAAATCTTGAATGATTAAAACCCCTTTTCCGGCGGCTAAACCATCTGCTTTCAAAACATAAGGTGGTTGCAAAGTGGCAAGAAAATCGCATCCTTTCTCCACTGTTTCGGCTGTGAAACTATCGTAAGCCGCAGTTGGAATATTATGTTTCATCAAAAATTCTTTGGCAAATTCCTTGCTTCCTTCTAAAGTAGCTCCCAATTTTGAAGGCCCAATAACCGGAATATGGTTTAAATCTTTGTCGTTTTTGAAAAAATCGAAAATTCCTTTTACTAACGGATCTTCGGGACCAACAACAACCATTTCTATGTTTTCTTTGACCACTACAGCTTTGATTGCTTCAAAATCTGTAGCGCTAAAATCTAAATTGGTTGCAATTGATGCTGTTCCTGCATTTCCTGGTGCTACAAAAAGCGTATCGCAAAGCGGACTTTGAACCATTTTCCAAGCAAAAGCGTGTTCTCTTCCTCCAGAACCTAAAAGTAAAATTTTCATTGTGTTGTTGTTAAGTTTGGCAAAAATAATTGCTTTTAGACTTAAAAAATAATTAATTTTTAAAAAGTTGTTGGTTGGTGGTTATTAGTTGTTAGTAAATATTATTTTTGGTAAAATATATTTGCAAAAATGCTTCCACTTTTCGATTTTTCGCTAAAAATAAATGGTTTCCCGATGAAGGAAGCCAAAACCGAATTGCAAAAAATCCAGTCTATTCCAGAACAGGAATATGAAACTTTTATAGAAAACAAAAAACAAGAAATTGTTGATTATCATTTAAAAAACAATTCTTCTTATCAAAAAATCGTTGGTAAAACCACTTTCAATACTTGGAATGATTTGCCCATAATGACCAAGAAAGACTTTCAAAAACCTTTGATTGAAAGACTTTCAACTGGATTTTCTTTGAAAAACATTTACGTCAATAAAACATCTGGTTCTAGCGGCGATCCTTTTATTTTTGCCAAAGACAAATTTTCACACGCCTTAACTTGGGCAATCATAATCAACCGGTTTGGCTGGTACGGAATTGATTTCAATTCGTCTTATCAAGCTCGTTTTTATGGAATTCCATTGGATTTTATGGGTAACCGAAAAGAACGTTTTAAGGATTTTTTGACCAACCGCTTTCGGTTTTCGATTTTCGATTTATCGGATGCTGTTTTGGAAAGTTTTTTAAAAAATTTCGAAACAAAAAATTTCGATTACATCAACGGTTATACCAGTTCAATCGTTTTGTTTGCCAAATTTCTACAGCAGAAAAATATTGTTTTAAAAAGCATTTGCCCGACTTTGAAAGTCTGCGTCGTCACTTCCGAAATGCTTTTTGAGGAAGATAAAATCCTGCTCGAAAAACAATTTGGTATTCCTGTTGTCAATGAATACGGCGCTTCGGAACTGGATTTGATTGCTTTTCAAAATCCTGACGGCGAATGGCAAGTCAATTCCGAAACACTTTTTGTAGAAATTTTAGATGAAAATAATCAGGTTTTGCCTTACGGTGCGGCAGGCCGTGTTGTGATTACTTCCTTGTTCAACAAAGCGCATCCGTTTATTCGATACGACATTGGCGACATTGGAATTTTGGACACGAAAAGCACGCCAAAAAAACCTATTCTGCAACAATTAATTGGTCGAACCAATGATATTGCCCTTTTGCCAAGCGGAAAAAAATCGCCTGGATTGACTTTTTATTACGTAACCAAAAGCATCATCGAAGACGACGGCAACGTAAAAGAATTTGTCATCAAACAAACTAAAATCGATACTTTTGACATTGAATATGTGAGTAAAAATGAATTGAATTTGCAACAAATTAAAAAAATTGAAGCTGCAATTGCCTTATATTTGGAAAAAGGATTGATTTTTAAATTCATCAGAAAAGAAAAACTGGAAAGAAGCAAAAGCGGAAAATTGAAACAATTTGTTTCATTGCTAAAATAATTGGAGGTCGCAAATTGTGACCTCCATATTGAATCTTGAAGTCGCAAATTGCGACATCAAAATGTTCAAGGTCGCAATTTGTGACCTTAAAGAAACTAAAAGGATACTTTATGGAAAATGAAATACTACTTTCTGAAGAATTGATTTCTAATAAAATTTATTTTATTAGAGGTCAAAAAGTGATGTTTGATTCAGATTTAGCTTTGCTTTATGGAATTGAAACCAGAATTTTAAAACAAGCTGTAAAAAGAAATTTATCCAGATTTCCTGAAGATTTTATGTTTGAACTTACAAAGATAGAATACGATTCTTCAAGATCACAAATTGTGACCTTGAAGAATGGTAGAGGTTCTAATTTAAAATATTTACCTTCTGTTTTCACCGAACACGGCGTTCTAATGTTATCAAGTGTTTTGAAAAGTGACAAAGCCATTCAGACCAATATACAAATTATGAGAATATTTTCGAAAGTGAGACAAATGCTTTTGGATACCACCGATTTAAAAATAGATATTCTTCAAATTCAGAAAAAATTAGAAAATCACGACAAGAATATTGAGTTGGTTTTCTCCTATTTGGATGAATTGTCGGAGAAAAAAGAAAATGAAAAACCAAGAACAAAAATTGGTTACAAAAAATAAGTACAATGAAAATAACCATAGTCGCAGGCGCAAGACCTAATTTTATAAAAATCGCACCCATCATCAAAGCGATTGAAAAAAAGCAAAATGAAGGTGCGAATGTTTCCTATCGTTTGGTGCATACAGGTCAGCATTATGACAAAAACCTCAGCGATACTTTTTTTGAAGAATTGAATATTCCGAAACCTAACTGTAATCTGGAAGTAAAAAGTGGCTCACAGGCAGAACAAACGGGAGCCATTATGGTCGCTTTTGAAAAAGAATTACAGCAAAATCCTTCTGATTTGGTTTTGGTGGTTGGCGATGTCAATTCGACGATGGCTTGTGCGATTGTTGCCAAAAAACAAAATCTAAAAGTCGCTCACGTCGAAGCGGGAATTCGCTCTGGCGATATGACTATGCCCGAAGAAATCAATAGAATTGTTACGGATAGCATTACTGATTATTTCTTTACCACCTCAACCTCAGCATCAGAAAATTTATTGAGATATGGCGTTGATGAAGAAAATGTTCATTTCGTGGGCAACGTAATGATTGATACTTTATATCAAAATTTGGATAGAATTTTCGAACCTTTTTTTTGGAATGAATATCAATTGAAAACTGAGAATTACATTATTCTTACCTTACACCGTCCGTCAAATGTGGATGAAGAACAATCTTTAATTCAATTGTTGCAAGGAATTGATAAACTTGCTGGTGACAAAAAAGTAATTTTCCCGATTCATCCACGAACAAAAGCCATTTTGGGCGAAACGAATTTACAGTTGAAAAATATACTTTTTGTAGAGCCACAAGGCTATTTGAATTTTATGTACCTCATCAAAAACAGTTTTGCTGTGATTACGGATTCTGGCGGAATTTCGGAAGAAACTACTGTGATGGGAATTCCTTGTTTTACGATGCGAAACAACACCGAAAGACCCGAAACGCAGACTATTGGAACCAATACTTTGGTGGGAACTTCGATAGAAAATTTGGAAAAACTATTTGGCGAATTCCTAAAAAACGGAAAACTAAAAGCAGGAATTCCAGAACTTTGGGACGGAAAAGCCTCCGAGCGAATTGTTGAAATTTTACTAACAAAATCATAAAAAAAGTGAACACGAATTTAACGAATTGACACGAACTTTTAATAGCTAAAAATTTCACAAATTCGTGAAATAATCAACCCTACTGAATTCGTGCCAATTCGTGCAATTTGTGTCAAAAAAACTCTGAAATAAATTGAGCTTTAATGGAAGAAATCCTCATCATATCGAATTATTATCCACCGGAAAAAGGTGCTGCTGCCAATAGAATCGAGCAGTTGGCATTGAAATTGCATCAAAACAATTATAAGGTTTCTGTGCTTTGTCCGTTGGGAAATTATCCAAAAGGCGAATTGTTTCCTGAATACAAAGGGAAGTTTTCGGTAACGGAAAAATTCCAAAATATTACGGTAAAACGCCTTTGGATTTATCCAAGTGTGAGCAAAAACATTTTCAAAAGAACGCTTTCGGTTTTGTCGTTTGCGTCTGTGTTGTTTTTCTATTTAGTGTGCAAAAAAACACCCCATAAAGTAGTGGTTCAATCGCCTCCGTTGCTGTTGTCATTTGTGTCTGTTTTGGCGCTTTCGCTAATGCGAAAAAAGATAATCCTGAATGTTTCTGATTTGTGGCCGTTGGCAGCTATTGAATTGAAAGCCTTGAAAAAAGACAGTTTTTCGCATCAAGTTTCGCTGTTTTTCGAACGATTCATTTATTCGAAAACGAATTTAATATTTGGCCAATCTAACGAAATTATTACTCATATTCATTCTATTTTTCCGGAAAAAGAATGTCATTTGTACCGCAATTTTCCAGATCATCAAACGGCTAAAATGGATCTGATTGCTAATGTAAACGAACCTATAAAACTATTTTATGCAGGATTGTTGGGTGTTGCTCAAGGCGTTTTCGAATTGTGCAAAAACATCGAATTGCAAGATTTGAACATTGAATTACACATTTTTGGCGATGGAGCCGAGAAATCGCAAATTGAAGATTTAATCAGGCAAAATCCCGAGAAAAAAATCTTTTTTCACGGAATGCTGGAACGCCATATTCTTCACGAAAAGCTACAATCTTTTGATATTGCCATTGTACCATTAAAAACAAGAATTTATGGCTCAGTTCCGTCCAAAATATTCGAATATGGTGCTTTGGGATTTCCTGTGCTTTATTTTGGCGGTGGTGAAGGCGAAAATATTGTAAAAGAATTTAATTTGGGCTGGGTTGCCCAAGTTGGCAATTTCCAAAGCTTGAATACAGGTTTAAAAGAAATTTCAAAAACAGGAAAAAGTGAAATTCAAATGATGAAAAAACAGGTTTTTGATGCTGCAGAAAAAAATTTCAATTTAGATTTTCAAATAAAAAAATTAATAGAAAAAGGTGTTTTTTAAAATGCTTTTTCGTCTCCTTTTATAACATTATAAATAGTTTTGAGTATGATTTCGATATCTAATAAAATAGACCAATTTTCCATATAAAAAATATCGTATTTTACTCTATTAATGATGTCTTCGTCCGTTTCTACTTCACCACGATAGCCTTTGGTTTGAGCAAGTCCTGTAATTCCGGGTTTAACAAAATGGCGAACCATAAATTTATCTACTTTTAGAGCATATAAATTAGCAACACTTACCATATGAGGTCTGGGTCCTACAACTGACATTTCGCCTATAAAAACATTAAAAAACTGTGGCAATTCGTCAATGCTGGTTTTTCGGATAAATTTGCCTACTTTAGTTATTCGAACATCATTTTTTGATGCCAAATCCAAATCGGCTTTATCGTTTATATACATCGATCGGAATTTATAACAATTAAATTCTTTATAGTTCAGACCATTCCTTTTTTGGATAAAAAACAACGGCCCTTTTGACTCTAATTTTATTATTATGGCTAAAATTGGTGTAAGCCAAGACAATAATCCCACAATTATTAAGAAGGAAAAAACAATATCAAATAATCGTTTAATTATTTTGTTTATCGTTTCGTCTTGCAAAATATTGCGTAAAGAAATAACTGGAATATAGTCATAGTATTCGAACTTAGCTGTTCTGGAAAAAATTTGCTTTTCGTCTGGAATAAATTTTAAGGTTTTCAAATTATTATCGGCAAAATCAACAATATCACTAATTTGACTATCCGATAAATCGGCCATCGAGCAATAAATTTCATCAGTATTGCTAGAAATTACGTAAGTAAGACATTCATCTATTCTTTCTTTTTTATTGTTTTCGAGAGTAAATATTTTCATCAGTCTGTATCCATAATCTGGATTTTCGGTAAAAAAGTTTTTTAGTGGACTGATGCTTTTACTATTTCCCAGCAAAACTACACTTCTCGAATTTCCTCCGTATAAAACCCTAAATTTTCTTAGAAAATAATAAATGGAAAGCTTGAAAAAAAGAATGATTGCTATCGAAACAAAAACATAGAAAACAACTCTTTTTTGAAAATAAAAATCTGAGTAAAATAATTCTAATGCGAGGCAAAATAAGGAAAATAAAATAAACTGTTTTAAAGCGCAATTTAATATTGCGATGACCTTTGTGTAACGGTACACTTCATAAAAACCGAGGTAAATAGCAATGGCAATCCAAGCAAAACTGATTAAAATGGAATAAACAATTGTGTTCGAATGAAAAAAAAATATATATAAAGCAGATACATTGATGATAATTAAATCGATCAAGTAAGAGAAAGGCCTAATATAGCCCGAATATCTTCCCGTTTTAGTTTTCAACTATTTAATATATTTAGAAAAATCTTTATGCTCTTCTTTTAATAATTCTTGGGTTGATAATGATTTAAAATAGTCGTAAGTAATTTTCATTCCTTCTGCTCTATTTACTTTGGCTTCCCAACCCAATAATTCTTTTGCTTTTGTAGTATCAGGTTGACGTTGTAAAGGATCGTTTATTGGCAAAGGATGATACACCACTTTTTGATTGGTTCCTGTCAATTTTATGATTTCTTCTGCGAAGTCTTTGATGGTAATTTCGTCTGGATTTCCAATGTTTACAGGAAGTGAATAATCGGAATGTAATAACCTGAAAATCCCTTCTACTTGATCGTCTACATAACAAAAAGAACGCGTTTGCATTCCGTCACCAAAAATAGTCAGGTCTTCGCCACGAAGCGCTTGCCCAATAAATGCTGGAATAACACGACCGTCATTGAGTCGCATTCTCGGTCCATAAGTGTTGAAAATTCGAACAATTCTGGTTTCTACCCCGTGAAAAGTATGATACGCCATCGTGATGGATTCCTGAAATCTTTTGGCTTCGTCATAAACGCCTCTAGGACCTATGGTGTTTACGTTTCCATAATATTCTTCGGTTTGCGGATGAACCAAAGGATCGCCATAAACTTCAGAAGTGGATGCGATAAGAATTCTGGCGTTCTTTACTCTTGCCAATCCTAAAAGATTATGCGTTCCCAAAGAACCCACTTTCAGGGTTTGAATTGGAATTTTTAAATAATCTATCGGACTTGCTGGTGAAGCAAAATGAAGTATATAATCTAACTCACCAGGAACGTGAACAAACTTGGTAATATCGTGATGATAGAATTCAAAATTTTCTAATTTGAACAAATGTTCTATGTTTTTTAAATCGCCCGTGATGAGATTGTCCATCCCAATAACAAAATAACCTTCCTTGATAAAACGGTCACAAAGATGTGAGCCTAAAAAACCTGCAGCGCCTGTAATAAGTATTCTTTTCATATTTTTTGAGTTAATCAACTCGCTTTATTTCACGTTAAAAATTTGTTCTAATATTTTGATGGTAATCAAATATGTAGGTTTTACACCTGTTGTTCCTAAACCGCCTGAAGCCAATGTACTTCCGGTTTCCAGAGGATTATCCGAAGCGTAATAAGCATATCTAACTTTCACATCTTGTGGAATACTTTTTCTGATTTTTGATGCTGATTGAATGGCTTTTTGATAATAAGAACCTTCCATTTCGAGTCCAATTACTCCCCAAGTCGATTCATGAAAAAACTTCAATAAATCTTTATTTTGTAATGACGTTCCAAGTACCGTAACCATTGGTCCTTCGAAAACAGGAATGTCATTGTCTTTAAACATTGCTCCTGTTAATTCATTATTAAAGAAATAATTATCAGCTGTTCCTTCGTTAATATGAGCCGTTGGAATCATAATATCGCCTTTTCCACCTTGAAGAATTCCGGCTTTTCCCATTATGGAAACCGATTCAACATTCAATAAAGTATCTTTTTTGAATGGTTTCAACAATTCATCGATGGTTTCATAAGCTTGTTCGCCAAAGGCATAATCCATCACAATTAGTACTGGTTTTTTGTCGCCTGTTTTTGCTGTTGGAAACGATGATTTCGCCCAATCAATCTTTGCGGTATCAAAAATTTGCACGTCAATATTGGTTCCAGAAGCGGCATCTGGAAGCGAAATCATTCCGTGTTGTTTAGCAAATTCTGCTACTTTATCTCTAACCTCATAAGCTCCTGATTTGCTTAATTCTTCATAAATAAAGAAATCTGATTTGTCTTTGAACTGTGTTTTCAACACTGCTGTAGCAAAAATAGAATTCATCACACTGTGCATATTGGCACTAATAATATGAATTGGTCGATCTAACAGTTTGTTTTCTTTTAAAACTTCTTTGATATTGGTTGCCCAAATTTCGCCGTGAATGTGGTGACCCAATCTTTCTCTTAAAATTGGACTAAAAGTAATGGTTCGCTTGTTGTCATCGGTTATTTCTTCGATCGCCAATTTTCCTAACCAATAAATGACGTGCAAGAAACGATCTGGAGATAATTCTGATCCAAAAGCGTCATATATATCCAATACTTCTATAAATGTCCTTCCTAGAATGTTTGCAGCGTGCGAAACGGCTTTCTCTTTTTCGATTTGTGTCAATTTCTTCTTTTGTGAAACGGCTAATTCTAGTTTTTGCCAATCACGCGAAACTTCGCCATCATCACCTAGTAAAACTCTATTTCTAATCTTGTGTGATTCGATGAAAATGAAGGTTAAATGCGTCAAAATATCATAAATATCAGAACGTCCACGGGTAATTTCGACATTCATTTGTTCTTCGTCAATTCTGTAACAATTGCGTTTCCTTTTTGGCGGAACAATGGCTTGAAAATGCGATTTTGAGTAGCCTTCGTCCGAAGTCAAATTGATAAATCGACATTCCTCAATTCCTGTTGGAAGACGTTCAATAACATATAAAAGTCCGTTAAGTTCGACTTTTTCTTCTCCTATATTTCCGTAAATTTCAGGGCGTAAAGTTAATAAAGCTTCTCTCAAGGTATCACCAGAAACTCCCATTGGTTTATAAAATCCACGGTTAAACAAATGGCGCATTGTGATGTACATTTTTTCAATTGCCGCAGAAGATTCTTGTGCTCTTGATCTCGATATGTTTTTTATTTCTTTCATTTATTAAGGATTTGTAACCTGCAAATGTATGATTTTAATAGATTAGTTCGATAAAATTAATGTTATCACTGGTTCATTTATCATCATTTTTCCCGTTGAGTCGTTTTCATTCTGATTCGTTTGTCGATTCCATTTTCCTCCCGAAAAAGTGTATAAAAATTCCCTTTCAACATAATTATACAATACGAAAGGAAAATAAGTTTTTTGTATTTGTGTGATGTTGGTGTTTGAATCTGTAATGGTTTTCTCTGTTTTATTATTTTCTATCATTAATTTTTCGAAACCTACAAAAAGGCCTTTTTTCGGGAATTTTAAATTAAATGCTGTTAAATCAAATCGGTTGATCCTTGTTCCTTTTTTGACCGTGACTACAAAGTCTTTCTCCATTAATTCTTCGGCTGGAAAACCATTGGAATCTACATTGTAAAAATGAATTTTGATGATGGCATTTTCGATTCTGCTGTCGGTATAAATGCTAACTTGTTTTAAATATTTTGTCTTTTTATAGGATGGCAAGTAGAGGAAAAACTTAGTGTCAATTTTAGGTCCGTTATCAAATGCTTGATACATTTCGTTTTTGTTTTTACCAATTTCAACTGTTTTAGTTCCAATGCTTTTTGAAATCACAACTTCATTAAGTAAATAAGCAGCTAGTTTTAAATTCACTTCCGAAGCTTCTGATGCGTTGATGATTTTCTTTTCGTATCCCAAAGTTGAAAAAATTAATTTCTTCCCTTTTTCGGTTGTATTGATGAAAAAAGTTCCGTTTTCTTCTGAAGTCGAGCCGATATTTTCATTCTGAACCCAAATATTTACATAAGGAATTGGCTTACCGGTAAGGCTGTCTTTCACGATTCCTTTTATCTGTGCCGAAAGAGAAAACGTAACCAAAACCAATGCTAAAAAAAGTCTTTTTTCTATCATCTTTATTAACCTCTTTGCAGCAAATCCACAATTTTTCTGTCGTTGCTCAATCTCGGAATTTTGTTTTGTCCGCCTAGTTTTCCAATGGATTTCATATAGTCTTGAAAGCCGTTTTTAACCACTTTTGTAATAACTACTTTTCGCAACACATTGCCCACAATCAAATCATCGTAGTAAATATTTTGTTTACGCATCGCATTGTCCAAAGCTTCTGCAAAAGCATCCGGATTTTCAGGTTCGTTTTCAAATTCTATGAACCATTCGTGATACGGCAAACCTTCGCTTGGCGTAATTTGTGGCGCAACTGTAAATTCGTTGATGCGAATTTTTGTGCCAATGATAGCTTCCTGCAAAGCACTTTCGACTTCTTTGCCAATTACATGTTCGCCAAAAGCAGAAATATAATGTTTGATTCTTCCCGAAACAACGACCCTGTAAGGTTTCAAACTCGTAAACTGGACTGTATCGCCAATATTGTAACCCCAAAGTCCTGCATTTGTAGAAATAATCAAAACATAATTCACGCCCAATTCGACTTCGCCAATGGTGTGCCTTTTTGGATTTTCGGTAAAAAATTCGTCGCTTTTGATGAATTCGTAGAAAATTCCGGAATTCAACAGCAACAACATTCCTTTTTCCTTTTGGGAATCTTGATAAGCAAAAAATCCTTCCGAAGCGGGAAATAATTCGATGCTGTCCACTTTTCGACCAATCAAATTTTCGAATTTGGCACGATACGGTTCATAATTGACGCCGCCATAAATGAACAAATTGAAGTTTTTGAAAATTTCGCCCACGGGCTTTCCTCCTTTTTGATGCAATTTTTCGAAATACATTTGAACCCAAGACGGAATCCCAGAAATCACGGTCATATTTTGATCGAAAGTTTCTTCGACAATAGCGTTTACCTTGGTTTCCCAATCCTCGATGCAATTGGTTTCCCAAGAAGGCAATCGGTTTTTTTGGAGATATTTCGGAACAAAATGCGCCACAATTCCAGACAATCTTCCCAATTTCACACCGTTTTTTTCTTCGAGAATCGGACTTCCTTGCAAGAAAATCATTTTCCCATCTACAAAATCGGCGTTTCCGGTTTCGTGAATGTAATGCAGAATGGCGTTTCGCGCCGCTTCGATATGAAAAGGCATCGATTCCTTGGTCAGCGGAATGTATTTAGCTCCCGAAGTCGTTCCTGAAGTTTTGGCAAAATAAAGTGGTTTGCCTTTCCAGAGAATGTTCTCTTCGCCTTTTACAACTTTATCTACATAGGATTTCAAACCTTCGTAATCCCGAACGGGAACATTTTTTGTAAAATCTTCGAAAGTTTTTATTTGATCAAAATGATGATCAACACCAAATTGAGTGTGTTTTGCTTGACGGATTAAATCCTCGAAAACTCGTTGCTGTGTTTCTATTGGATTTATTGCCCAAAGCTGTGTTTTTCGATAGATATTGCGTGCAAATACTTTAGCAAAAAAAGGTTTTAAAGACATTATAAAAGTTTTATTTTTTTTTCGCTTTAGATGCGTTGGATTGGGATTTTGTTTCTTCTTTGGTGACTTGTTTTCTTAATTCGAGTTCTTCTTTCGAAGCCGATAAATCCAAATTGGAAAGGGTGTCGTTTGCTGTTGCGAGAATGGAATCTTTATTGAATTTGGCATATTCCAATTCGCCATTCAATACTTTTTGAATGGCTTTGATGTAGGCTTCATTTTTTTTCAAAGCTAAAGTTAACGAATCGGATTTTAGTGCCAATTCTGTGGCGTCTCTTTTCAATTTAGAAGAGGAATAACCGGGAATAAATTCGCGCAAAGGTGTAAAAGCTATGATAAAAGTAGTAAACGAAATCAATAAAATAGCACCCAAAGTGGCTGCCACAAATACATTCATTAAATTTAATTTAAATGAAAAAAGTTCTTCAAATGTTTCCTCATTCAAAATAACCAATCGGTTTTTGGTGAATAATTTATTGTGAAGCTTTCTTCGTTTAAGCCTATTTTCAGACATGTTTTTCGTTTATGATACAAATATAATAATTAATGCAATCATTCGCTTGATTTCTTGTTTGTGTTTGTGTTATGGCTTTTTACCAAATTTTTAACGCTTAAGGAACTAAAATAATTATCCCTAATTGATTTTATGTTAAGTAATTCTATATACCTTTGTTGCGCGATTTATTAGAAATTTGCTTCGGCAATAAAATATTATATTATGGGAAGATTTGGTTTAACAGAAATCCTTGTTATTTTGGCGGTTGTTTTATTACTTTTTGGAGGAAAAAAAATTCCAGAATTAATGAAAGGATTGGGTAGCGGAATTAAAGAATTCAAAAATGCTGCAAAAGATGACAAAGAACCAGCAGATAAAAAAGCAGACGAAACCAAAGAATAATTTTTCTTTAGGTTAAAATTTAATATTCCAAATTCCAAACAGTTAAACTGTTTGGAATTTGGAATTTTGTTTTATCGATATTACAGTTTTTACCTCCTACCTTAGAAACTGTTATTTGTCAAAATTATTTGTGTTTTAATTTAGCTTCTATTACCTTAGAGTTTTATTTTAAAAAAGTTCATTATCCAATGAAAACCAAAATACTACTATTTTCCCTTTTTGTATCCTTCCAATCTCTTTTTTCCCAAGAAATTCAAGGGTCTTGGGCAGGAAGCTTAAGCATTCAAGGAACACAACTTCCATTGATTTTTAATATTCAAAAAAACGGTGACTTATACCAAACCACTTTAGACAGCCCAATGCAAGGCGCCAAAGGCATTCCAATTGCAGAAACAACTTTTGCAAATAATGAATTGCAAATAGCGGCTCCAAATCTTAATTTGAAATTCAGTGGGAACTTTAAAGGCGAAACCATCGAGGGAACTTTTGTGCAAAATGGAGGTAGTTTTCCGCTTGTATTATCACGAAAATCAAACAAGACTCCAGCCTTAAAACGTCCTCAGGAACCCAAACCTCCTTTTGATTACCCGATGGAAGAAGTAGTTTTTGTAAATTCGAAAGACAAAAACACATTAGCAGGAACTCTGACACTTCCTAAAAACAAAAAAGATTTCCCAGTGGTGATTTTGATCACAGGTTCTGGAGCACAAAACCGGGATTCAGAAATTTTTGGACACAAACCTTTTGCGGTTATTGCGAATGATTTTGCTCAAAAAGGAATTGGCGTTTTGCGAATAGACGATCGTGGTGTGGGCGGTTCGAGCAAAGGAACTCCTGAAGATACTTCGGCTAGTTTTGCAACAGATATTGCCACAGCAGTAGATTTTTTGAGCGCAAGAGGGTTCAAAAATATTGGATTGATTGGTCATAGCGAAGGCGGATTGATTGCGCCAATGGTGGCTGTCCAAAATAAAAATGTTCAATTTGTTATATCGCTAGCGGGTCCTGGTATTCCAATTGATCAAATGATGCTTTTGCAAACCCAATCGATTGCAAAATCGCAAGGCGCAACAACAACGCAAATTGATGCTACCTCTGCATTTAACAAAAAAGTATATGACTACATCATCAATTATAAAGGAACAAATTTGCAAGCCGATTTTCAACCTTACCTTAAAGAAGAATTCAAAAAACTAACCCAAGACCAAGGGCTTACAGAAACCCAAATCGACGAATTTGTAGCCCAACAAATCCGTTCCGTTACCAGTCCGTGGTACGTTTATTTTTTAAAATTCAATCCTGATTTGTATTGGTCAAAAATAAAAATTCCTGTATTAGCCCTAAACGGTTCATTGGATATGCAAGTAAAAGCTACTGAAAATTTAGCTGGAATTCAGGCTTCATTAGCCAAAGCAGGTAACAAAAAAGCAACAATAAAAGAACTTCCTGGGCTCAATCATCTGTTCCAAGAAGCCAAAATAGGATCGACCGCCGAATATTCTACAATCGAACAAACAATTGCTCCTCTAGTTTTAGACACGATGAGTATTTGGATTTTGGGTTTGAAATAAAGTTGAAAATTTTACAAAACCATCGTCAACTGAATTCGCTTTCTATCTTCATCCACTTCCGTGACTTTTACCTCAACGTGTTGGTCTGTGATTTAACCACTTCGTTTAAATTTTGTTTATAAAACAAGGGTGGATTCAACTAAAAACTGAATCCAAATAAAGTACCCTCCTCATTTTTATCATTTAAAGTTAAAATGATTTCATTTTCTTTAAAGTAAAGAATACCATCATTCTCATCAACAGGCAAATCAGATTTAATTACTGATAAAACATACTGAATATTATACTCTTTTGCGAGCTTATTTATTAATTCGAGTAATCTTAACTTTATTCCATTATCTTGAGTTGAAAGTACATCATCGTGATAAATAAATCTAAAAAATGATTGATTATTATAACTTGTCAATATTGCTAAATCAAAAGCAACACACAA
This sequence comes from Flavobacterium sp., assembly GCA_035433125.1. Classification (GTDB taxonomy): domain Bacteria; phylum Bacteroidota; class Bacteroidia; order Flavobacteriales; family Flavobacteriaceae; genus Flavobacterium. The sequence continues at coordinate 419 of DAORUG010000036.1, read as the reverse complement.
TATTTTTTTATAGGTTGTTCCTTCGTCTTTTGCAGTATTTTTACTAGCTTTATCTAGTACTTTAGGTGGTGGAAACTCAATATTGTTATTTGCATTTAAATGCCAAGAAATATTTGCGCTTTCATCCATTATAAATTTATAATATGAGTGAAACTTTTTTCTTATGTCATCATATTTTTCATTTTGTTCTGTATGTCTAGATAAAAAATTCAGTTTATCTATTGTACTTTCAATTTCATCTTTTTTATCTTCAATCTCATCTTCCTTAGTAAAAATTAAATCAATATAATTAATTTTAGAATTAACTTCGTTAAGTTCTTCCTCTTTTTTTGCTAAAGCTTTTTGATATGTTTTAAACTTTTTGAAAGTATCTGTATCTTGTAAAATAGATAAAAGATTCTCTTTCTTTGAATTTAATT
>DAORUG010000035.1:0-23989 GCA_035433125.1 Flavobacterium sp. | reverse complement strand
TAATCCGCTTGGATCTATGGAGATTTTTTTGATAGTGGTTTTGCTTTTTGAAATGCTGAATTCATAGGTTTATTGTGCCCAAGTCCAATCACTCAAAACCGTTCTTTTAATTGCTGGATTTGGATTTTCTTTCTCGAAACTCATCATTCGCAACGGAATATAATAACTTTCTTTTGTGCCATCGGTATATTCAACCAAAACATCAATTGGCATTGGCATTCTGCCGATTCTTTCTAGGGTAATTTTAGAAAAATTCCCATCTTCTTTTACTTCCTTAATTCCGTAATCAATCGTGTTGGTAGTTTGTGTCCAATCGATTAAATACCAATCTAAATTGGCTCCCGAAACGCGTTCGGCAGTTCGTTTGATATCGTTGGGTGTTGGATGTTTGAATTTGAAATCCTGAAAATATTTTTTTAAAGTTTTCGATACATTTTCTTTTCCAATCAGATATTCTAATTGCGTCAAGAATATTTCGCCTTTGCTGTATGCTGAAATTGAGTATGATTTGTTTTCATCATAACGATCAACTTGCGTGGTTTGTGACTGCTCTTTGCCTGATTGTATTAATTGATAATATGCTTTATAAGCAGATTCAAAAGGATTTTTCTTTTTATCGACTACCAATTCATTTATTGCCAAATCTTCGATATAGGAGGTAAATCCTTCGTCCATCCAAGAGTGTTTGCTTTCATTGGAAGCCAAAATGTGTTGAAACCAAGAATGTCCTAACTCGTGAGTTGCAACTCCTACAAGCCCTTCAAATTTGCCTTCTCCAAGTATCAAAGTACACATGGCATATTCCATTCCGCCATCGCCTCCTTGAATAAATGAATATTGTTTATAGGGGTAATCCCCAACGGTTTTATTGAAAATACCCATTACTTTTACCATCATTGGCTGCAAAGCCTTCCAATTGTCAATGATATTTGGATTGTTTTTATAGAGAAAATGCAAGTCGACATTGTTTGGCCCTTTAACCACATCATGAAGATAATTTTTATCGGCAGCCCAAGTAAAATCGTGCACCATTGGAGCATAAAAATGCCACGTCAGGGTTTTAGTATTCTTTGGATACGCAACCGTAATTCCTGCGTCTTGATACCCGTGACCTATTTGGTTTTTATTTTGCAAATAGCCCGTTCCTCCTAAAACATACTCCTTGTCAACAGTGATTTTTACATCAAAATTGCCCCAAACTCCGTGAAATTCTCTGGCAATATAAGGATCGGTGTGCCAACCTTCAAAGTCAAATTCGGCCATTTTTGGATACCATTGTGCCATTGATAATTCTATTCCTTCGGCATTATTCCTTCCTGAACGACGAATTTGCACTGGAACTTGTCCATCAAAATCTAAGGTGAAAGTCGTTTTTGTGTTTGGTAAAATAGGTTTTGCCAATGTCACTTCGAGAATGGTTCCCACTGTTTTTGCATTGGCAATCACTCCATCTTGCTTGAAATTTGAAATTTTCAAATAGCCAATTTCACCCGGTTTCAAAGTTTTGATTCGGCTTTCTTTTGCTTTGTTGACCATTCTGGCATCAGGATCTTTGATGTTTTGAAGTCGAGCATCCATTTCGCTTCCGGGTTGAAACGCATTATTGTACAAATGATAAAAAACACGTCTTAAAGTATCGGGCGAATTATTGGTGTAAACCAATTCCTGTTTGCCTTTGTATTGGTAATTTTTGACGTTCATCACAACGTCCATTTTGTAATCGACTTGTTGTTGCCAATAGGTTGAGCTTTGAGCTAAAAGACTCCCGAAACTCATAGAAATTACAGCAAGTAAAAAGATTTTTTTCATACGTAGATAATATTATTTTTTAAAGGAATATGTAATTGCTTCGCCTATTCGTAAACTCGAGTCGCATATAGCTTTTTCGGTGTTACAACACATTTCCGTTATGCTCATTTCATAATTAATAAAACAGAAAATGGAAGGGTTTTACACCTTCCATTTATAAATTAAAATTAAATTTTTATTATTTTGACATTTTTTCAGCCATCAATAAAGCGTTGTAAGCATTGACGATTTTTCCTGATTTAGACAAAGTAGTGAACGAACGAACGTCGCTTGGTTTTCCGCCAACAACAACACCGGTAGTTATTGCAACTCCAGAGTCCATCAAAATGTGTTTCACTTGTTTTGCTGATAATTTTGGATAATACGAACGAATTAATGCGGCAACTCCAGCTACGTTTGGCGAAGCCATTGATGTTCCTTGTAATAATTTATAAGTATTGTTTGGTGTAGTAGCATAAATTTTTACTCCTGGAGCAAAAACATCCACATTTAGTTTTCCGAAGTTAGAAAATCTCGCAACCACTTTGTCACCATATTCATAATTCAAAGCACCGATTGTGATTAAATTATCGGCAAATTCATTTATTTTATCATCAGAATCGTTTGGATAATTATTTTCAGTATCAATGTCTTTTGAATCATTTCCTGCGGCGTGAACGATTAAAACGTCTTTGCTTTCGGCATATTTTATAGCATCATAAACCCATTGTTTGTGAGGAGAAAAGCTTTTTCCAAAACTTCCATTGATTACTTTTGCACCATTATCAACGGCGTAGCGAATACCAAGAGCGATATCTTTGTCATACTCATCACCATCTGGCACAGCGCGAACAGTAAGAATTTCAACATTGTTTGCAATTCCATCTCCGCCTAGATTGTTGTATCTCACTTGAGCTACAATTCCTGCTACGTGAGTTCCATGAAGAATTTCTTCTTTGTCTGGACCCATAACATTATTATTTCCGTATTTCGTGTCAGTAATATCTTCTGGATTGTCACCTACTACTTTTCTGTAATTCGTTTTTAAGTTGTCACCATTAATTACACTATTATATCCATCAAGTTCTTTTTGTAAAGCTATTTTAAATTCAGGCACAGTCATTCCAAAAGAATTTACTCGTTGAATCATCATTTTACTTTTAGAAATCTCAGCATCTTCGGAATTAATTGCATTCACCTCTTCGATTGAATAACCTGCTTTTCCTAAATGTTTTGTCAAAGTTACATCGGCATTAGTGGCATCAGATGCCATTTTCTCTAATTGCTCTTTTCCTTTTGTTGATGTTACAATTTTTTTATCATTCAATGCTTTCGCTTCTTGATAAGTTGCCTCATCTACCAGACTTTTATTAACAATAATTCTTTCATACTCTAAATTTTCTTTTGTAATATCGCCAAGGAAATTCCAACCATGAATATCATCGATATATCCGTTTTTGTCATCGTCAATTCCGTTTGCTGGAACCTCTTTTTTATTAGTCCAAACAACAGCTTTTAAATCTTCGTGTTCGATATCAACCCCTGAATCTACAATTCCTACAATTACTTTTTTGCCTTTTTTGTTTTTCAATAATTCAGCATAAGCTTTATCAACACTCATTCCCGGAATGGTGTCTTTTATAATGTCTAAATGACTCCATCGGTTTAAATCGGCTTCTTTTAGAGCTGTCTTTTTTTGTACGTTTACTGGCGCTTGAATCATCAATGCAGTGTTATTCGAAGCGTTTTTTGAGGCTCCACATCCCGCTAATACCAATAAAGCAAAGGCTGAGATAAAAATAGGTTTAAAATTATTCATAGGTTTATATTTAAGAAAGTTAAAATTTGACGTAAAAATATCAATTTTGTTACATATCAAAACAAAATTAACATTATTTAAAGATATTCTCGCAATTAAAAACATCCTTCAATCGAACACCTCTTTCGGTTTTTTCAACTGTGATGATTTCGTTGTGGGCATCGTGCTCCAAAAATAAATAATAATTATTTTCGGCAGCGGCGTTCAGGAACTTCGATTTTTCAGGCATTGTCAATAATGGTCTAGTGTCATATCCCATCACATAAGGCAAGGGCAAATGACCTACAGTTGGGATTAAATCAGCACAAAAAACAATCGTTTTATCCTGATATTGAATGTGTGGAATCATCATTTTTTCGGTGTGCCCATTTACAAAGAAAACCCCAAAATCAAGTTCTGATTTTTGGACAAAATCGTCTTCAGGTAATTGCATAAAATTCAATTGACCACTTTCTTGGATTGGCAAAATATTTTCTGACAAAAAGGATGCTTTTTCCCTCAAATTAGGTTTTGTCGCCCATTCCCAATGGTTTTCGTTCGTCCAATATTTGGCGTTTTTAAAAGCCACTTCATAACCCGTTTTATCTTTGTTCCAATTTACGCTTCCGCCACAATGGTCAAAATGAAGATGTGTCAAAAAAACATCGGTGATATCATCGCGATGAAAACCGAGTTTTGCCAAAGAACTATCCAAAGAATGGGTTCCCCAAAGAAAATAATAGCCAAAAAACTTATCGGATTGTTTGTTGCCCATTCCGTTATCAATCAAAATCAGACGATTTCCGTCTTCGATAAGTAAACATCTTGCGGCGAGATCTATTAAATTATTGGCATCGGCGGGATTGGTCTTGTTCCAAATGGTCTTTGGCACTACTCCAAACATTGCACCACCGTCGAGTTTAAAATTGCCGGTTTCTATAGGATATAATTTCATTTTGTGTATTAAAAAGTTGGGGAGACTCAAATATTCAATGACTTAAAAAAATCAAACATCAAATAAGTCTGCAATTTAAGTAAATCCTTTTGGTTATAGTAGAAGCCAAATAAATTTTTTCTATCTCATTATAGTTATAATAATGTTATATTCTTGACATAAACTATTAAATGTAATATATTTGCAGTCTATTTAGACAAATTCTATATAAGCTATGATACAAGTTTCTGACACTGCCAAAAAGAAAATCATCGATTTGATGAAAGATGACGGTTTTGACGCTGCAGTCGATTACGTAAGAGTAGGCGTAAAAAGCGGCGGATGCTCTGGATTGTCCTACGATTTGAAGTTTGACAAAAACAAAGGAGAAGACGATAAAATTTTTGTGGACAATGAAATAACAATTGCCGTAGAGAAAAAATCGTTCCTATATTTAGCCGGAACCATTTTGGAATTTTCGGGTGGATTAAACGGAAAAGGATTTGTTTTTAATAATCCTAACGCAAGTAGAACTTGTGGTTGCGGAGAGAGTTTCTCTCTGTAAAACATTTAAACAATAATTATGTCAAAATATACCGAAGACCATTTAAGAGTCGAACTCGAAAGCAAAGAATACGAGTACGGATTTTATACTGATATTGAATCGGATACTTTTCCTATTGGCTTGAACGAAGACATAGTTCGCGCCATTTCGCACCGAAAAGAAGAACCACAATGGATGACCGATTGGCGCATAGAAGCTTTTCGCGCCTGGGAAAAAATGACAGAACCCGAATGGGCAAATGTAAATTATCCAAAACCTGATTTTCAAGCTATTTCTTATTATTCTGCACCAAAACAAATCGATCCCAATAAATCATTAGACGATGTAGATCCTGAACTTTTAGAAATGTATAAAAAGCTTGGAATCTCAGTCGATGAACAAAAAATGATGAATAACGTGGCAATGGATATTGTGGTTGACTCGGTTTCAGTAGCCACAACATTCAAAAAAACATTAGGCGAAAAAGGAATTATTTTTATGAGTATTTCCGAAGCCATTAAAGAACATCCTGAATTGGTTCGTAAACATCTTGGAACAGTTGTTCCGCAAAAAGATAATTTCTATGCCGCTTTGAATTCGGCTGTTTTCTCTGATGGAAGTTTTTGTTATATTCCAAAAGGAGTTCATTGTCCAATGGAATTGTCGACTTACTTTAGAATTAATCAAGCTGGAACTGGACAATTCGAAAGAACTCTATTGATTGCCGACGAAGGCAGTTATGTTTCCTATCTTGAAGGTTGTACCGCTCCAAGTCGTGACGAAAATCAATTGCACGCAGCAGTTGTAGAACTTATTGCAATGGATGGTGCCGAAATTAAATATTCGACTGTTCAAAACTGGTATCCTGGAAACAAGGAAGGAAAAGGCGGCGTTTTCAATTTCGTGACTAAAAGAGGTTTGTGCGAGAAAAACGCAAAAATTTCTTGGACACAAGTCGAAACTGGTTCTGCAGTAACTTGGAAATATCCATCTTGTATCTTGAAAGGAGATAATTCAGTGGGCGAATTTTATTCAATTGCCGTAACCAATAATTTCCAACAAGCCGATACAGGAACCAAGATGATTCACCTTGGTAAAAACACCAAATCAACGATTATTTCCAAAGGAATTTCAGCTGGAAAATCACACAATAGTTATAGAGGATTAGTGAAAATTGGTCCAAATGCAGACAACGCCAGGAACTTTTCGCAATGCGATTCGCTGTTGATGGGAAATAATTGCAGCGCCAATACTTTTCCGTACATCGAAAGCAAAAATCCATCGGCCAAAATAGAACACGAAGCCACGACGAGTAAAATTGGTGAAGACCAAGTTTTCTATTGCAACCAACGTGGAATTCCAACCGAAAAAGCCATCGCTTTAATCGTAAACGGTTTCAGCAAAGATGTTTTGAACAAGTTGCCAATGGAATTTGCCGTGGAAGCACAGAAATTATTGGAAATTTCGTTAGAAGGAAGTGTAGGATAATTTCTCAACCAAAAAAACTTAATGAATCTTAATACCTTAATGGTTTAAAATATAAAACTAATGTTAAGCATAAAAAATTTACACGCCTCCATTGGAGATAAAGAAATATTAAAAGGGATCAACCTTGAAGTAAATGCGGGAGAAATTCACGCGATTATGGGACCAAACGGTGCCGGAAAAAGTACTTTATCGGCAATTATTGCTGGAAACGAAAATTACGAAGTAACCGAAGGAGAAATCCTTTTGGAAGGGGAAGATATTTCAGAATTGGCTCCCGAAGAAAGAGCGCACAAAGGCGTTTTCCTTTCGTTCCAATATCCGGTTGAAATTCCGGGAGTTTCGGTAACCAACTTTATGAGAACCGCCATCAACGAAAACCGAAAAGCAAACAAACTGGAAGAAATGCCAGCCAACGAAATGCTGAAAGTGATTCGCGAAAAATCGGAATTATTGGAAATCGACCGTAAATTTTTGTCTCGTTCATTAAACGAAGGTTTTTCAGGAGGGGAGAAAAAACGTAACGAAATTTTCCAAATGGCAATGCTGGAACCAAAACTAGCCATTCTTGACGAAACCGATTCTGGATTGGATATCGATGCTTTGAGAATTGTTGCAAATGGTGTAAACAAATTGAAAAGCGACAAAAACGCCATCATCGTAATCACACACTACCAAAGGCTTTTGGACTATATCGTTCCTGATTTTGTTCACGTTTTGTACAACGGAAAAATTGTAAAATCGGGTGGAAAAGAATTGGCTTACGAGCTCGAAGAAAAAGGATACGACTGGATTAAACAAGAACAAGAAGCTTAAAAATTGTTTCAAGTTTCAGGTTTTTTTTGTTTCAAGTTGTGGAACTGAAACCTCAAATTGAAACCTCAAACTTGAAACTTGAAATAAATAATAAATGGCTACAATAAATAGATTTGAAGATTTAGAGATTTGGCAGGAATCAAGACGGTTGGCAAAAGAAATACATATAATTTCTATAGAAACTGGATTGAAATCGGATTTTAAATTTAAAGAACAAATTAAATCTTCTTCTGGCTCAGTAATGGATAACATTGCCGAAGGATTTGAAAGAGATGGAAATATTGAATTTAGACAATTTTTGTCTATCGCCAAAGGTTCGGCTGGAGAGACAAGATCGCAATTATATAGAGTTTTTGATTTTGACTATATAAACGAACAAAAATTCGAACTTTTAAAAAAAGATTATGAAAACTTAAGTGGTAAAATAAAAAACTTTATCACCTATCTAAACAAGAAGGACTTCAAAGGGAATAAGTTCCAATAGGCAAAACTTGAAACTTTAAACCTGAAACCTGAAACAAACAAATAAGATGTTAAAAGAAAAATTACTATCGTCTTTTATGGCTTTCGAAGAGCAAGTAGATGTTCACTCTGAACTTCATGATCTGAGAACTTTGGCCATAAAAAACTTTGAAAATAAAGGTTTCCCAACCAAAAAAGAGGAATCTTGGAAATATACTTCGTTAAATGCCATCCTAAAAAATGACTTTACAGTGTTTCCAAAAAACGAAAACTCAATTGAATTCAAGGATGTAAAAAAATATTTCATCCACGAAATCGACACTTTTAAAGTGGTGTTTATCGACGGTGTTTTTAGCTCGAATTTATCTTCAACCACGCACCAAGGATTGGATATTTGTCTGATGTCATCAGCATTGAATAAGCCAAAATACAAAATGGTGATTGATACTTATTTTAACCAAATCGCAAGTAAAGACGAGAGTTTGACTTCTTTGAATACGGCTTTCGCCAATGAAGGAGCCTACATCAACATCCCGAAAAGCAAGGTGGTAAACAAACCTATCGAGATTATGTATTTCTCGACCGGTACCGAAGCAGCACTGATGGTCCAACCCCGAAATTTGATAATTGTTGGAGAAAATTCACATGTTCAGATCATCGAAAGACACCAAAGTCTGAACGAAAATCCAGTTTTAACCAATTCGGTTACCGAGATTTTTGCACAAAAAAGAGCTATTGTCGATTTCTATAAAATCCAAAACGACAATCACGCAGCCAATCTAATAGACAACACTTACGTTTCTCAAAAGCAAGAAAGTCACGTTTCTGTGCAAACCTTCTCTTTTGGAGGAAATCTGACCAGAAACAACCTGAATTTCTATCATTTTGGCGAACGTTTGACCAGCACGCTCAACGGAATCACGATTATTGGTGGCAAACAACACGTAGATCATTATACTTTAGTGCATCACGCTACACCAAACTGTGAAAGCTTTCAAGATTACAAAGGAATTTTTTCGGATAATTCAACGGGGGTTTTCAACGGGAAAGTGTATGTAGAAAAAGAAGCCCAAAAAACCAACGCTTTCCAGAAAAGCAACAACATTTTATTGGGTGACAAATCGACTATAAATGCCAAACCACAACTGGAGATTTTTGCGGATGACGTAAAATGTTCTCACGGTTGCACGGTGGGACAATTAGACGAAACCGCACTATTTTATATGCAACAACGTGGAATTCCAAAAAAAGAAGCTAAAGCTTTATTGATGTACGCTTTCTCGAATGCTGTAATCGAAAGCATAAAAATACCAGAATTGAAACAAAGAATTACCAAAATTATCGCCGATAAATTAGGAGTGAAAATTGGATTTGATTTGTAGAAATTATTTAAATTATAATTGTAAACCCGACACGTTTTTTAAACCTGTCGGGTTTTTTATTTCTTTAACAAACTCAATATGAAAATTATTAATCCTGAAAAAATTAATCCCATACCTAGCAGAAAACTTATTGTATTATAGGGATGACCTCCTATTATTGTTGACCAAGCTAAACCATTGAAAATAAATCCTATTATCATCATAAGAATAGCTTTTAATAAATTCTTATTTTTTTTCATAATCTCTTTCTTCTTTTATCTCAAATAAAGCTTTTCGGGCTTCGGGAACTAAAACATGATTTAACCTGTATTCTATTTCTTTATCTGAAAGATTTTGAAAATCTTTTTTGAAACTTTCATATTTTGAATTACTATTTTTCTCTTTTTCTTCATCAGAAGTTGTAAACCAATCTTGAATTATATCTAAAACTCGACTTCTGTTTAAGAAAATAAATAAAATAAAAAAGAGTGTTGGAATTACCTCAAATGGGAGCAAACCGAAACTAACTGTTAATTGAAAAGGTACAAATTGGATTAGTTTGAAAACACCTATAATTAAAATGATACCAAAAAAAGATTTGAACTTATTATGCTTTTGAAAATACAAAATAAAACAAATCATCAACAAACTCAACCCAATCCAAAAGGGATAACTGAAAATCCATTTTGATATTAAACCATTAATTATTGATATAATTGAAACTATCGAAAGTAGCACTAATAAGTAAAAGTTTTTATTATGTTTCATATTCAAATATTCTTCTTCAAATTTACAATAATATCCCACAAATTTTTCATAAAAAAAGAATGTCACTTCTTTAAATTAGAATCAATTTAAATAGCTTTCAATCAGACCTTAAGAAATTAAAATATTTAACAAACCTGTCAAAAATAGTGATATTTGAGTATCTTTTTTAACATTCGTTTTCGACACAATTTCTTAAATTTGCAGCAGATTAAATTTTTGAAAAATTATACGTTTTGAAAAAGCATGTTGTTATAATATCCCTAATTGCACTAGTATTACAAAGTTTTACCATACAATCAAACCCTGCCAATTTTTTTGTTCAAAAAACTAATCTTTCTGATAATCCTATTTTGCAACAAATTAATAATGGTAAATTAGTGTACAATAAGAATTGTGTTGCTTGTCATCAAATAAATGGAGCAGGAATACCCGGTGCTTTTCCTCCTTTGGCTAAATCCGATTATTTGAATGCCAATGTAAATAGAGCCATCAAACAAGTTATAGTGGGTTCTTCAGGTCCAATTACCGTAAACGGGAAAAAATACACTGTTCCAATGCCTAAACCAAATCTAAACGACCAACAAATTGCTGATGTATTGACTTATATTTATGCGAGTTGGGGAAATAATAAAACAGTTCTAAAGTCAGAAATGGTTATGGCAATGCGAAAATAATTGGTTTATTTATCGGTAATAAAAATCAAAGTTTTAAGAAATATTAATACCGATAAAAATTTTAGAATTTGATTTGTAGAATTTAATTGCAAGGGTCACAAAGTTTATTACAGAACTTGTGACCCTTGTGGTTTTTACATTAAGTGCTTGTGGTTAGGTCTATTTCTTTAAACTCCCCACAATTCCTTTCAAAAACCCATTAAAATCAAATTTAACTTCTTCACTCAATCCCATTCGTACAATAACCAAGTCGTGTGACGGAAGGATGAATACCCTTTGCCCTTGATACCCATTGGCAGAATACAAATCCCGTGGCGCATCGGGATAATATCCACCAGCATTAAGCCAAAAATGTCCTCCATAATCTCCATTGGAACCATTCGTCGGTGTGGCTACATATTTGGCCCAATTTTCATCAAATAGTTGTTCTCCATTCCAGTTCCCTTTGTGCAAATACAGTAATCCAAATTTTGCCCAATCGCGTGTCGTTGCCCAACTGTAAGACGAACCCACATAATTTCCCGCCATATCTGTTTCGACAAGCATCGAGCTCATTCCAATCTTATCAATCAAAGCTGAATACCAAAAATCAAGATATTCCTGATGCGTTTTAAATTGTTTTCTCAAAATACCAGAAAGCAAATTAGACGTTCCTGAAGAGTAATTCCAAGTGGCATTTGGTTTACCTACTAATGGTTTGTCGATTTGGGATTTTGTCATATCCGCATCGAGGAAAAGCATTTGGGTCACATCGGAAATCTTCGTATAATCCTCTTCCCATTCCAAACCGCTATTCATATGAAGCAAGTCGTTGATGGTTGTTTTTGCTCGTTCATCGTTTGCCCATTCGACGATTGGAGCAGGTTTATTGATGTCGATTTTTTTCTGTTTTTGCAAAATTCCGAACATCGTGGCAGTAATGCTTTTGGTCATTGACCAACCCAAAATTTTGGAGTCTTTATTGAAACCCGTGTCGTATTTCTCGGCGATAATTTTATCTTTATAAATTACGATAACCGATCGGGTTCTTTTATTTTTGTCTCCTTTCACATCAAAAGCATTGGCAACAGCCGCATTCAATTTGGCATAATCAATATTTGCAAAAACCGTGTCTTTTGGTTCACTATTCCCGTAAGGAAAGGGTAAATTGTTTTTTACTATTGTTCTTCTTGGAACTTCATACGGCTTTGAAACATCAAAATCATCGTTGATTAAAGTTGCGCCCAAACCTTCTCGGTAAATGGCTTTTCGCTCTTTCAAACCATAGACAGATGCTGTGGCAAATTTTCCGTTTTCATCAATTTTATTTTTGGCTAAAGTGATCATTTCGATATCGTTGTCTCCTTTCTCAATCATTTCTTGCGAACGATGATCGATAAAATGTCCCGAAGCCATACTTTTAGCTGAAAAGCCAGAGATTAAATCCAGTTTTGGATAAGTAGTATAACCAAGATAAACAACTGCGAATACAACTAAGAGACCAAAAATTTTAAATAATTTTTTCATTTGAAGATAATTTTAAAGCAATTTAGCAAAAATCAGTATAGATAAAACATATTGATAATAAATTTAAACAGTTAAAAATTGTACAATCAGTACCTTTTTACATAACAAGATTCATTACTTTTGTATTTAGAATTTTTCTAAATAAAACAATGTTAGATATCAATAAAGTTAGAGCCGATTTTCCGATACTTTCCAGAACTGTAAACGGAAAACCTTTGGTCTATTTTGACAACGGAGCCACTTCGCAAAAACCCCAAATCGTGATTGATGCGATTGCCAAATATTACCAAGAAATTAATGCCAATATTCATCGTGGCGTGCATACTTTGAGCCAATTAGCAACCGATGCTTATGAAATTTCGCGTGGTAAAATCCAAAATCACATCAATGCAAAATTCGCTCACGAAGTGATTTTTACTTCGGGAACAACGCATAGCATCAATGCTGTCGCTAATGGATTTGCTTCAATACTAAAATCAGGCGACGAAGTTTTGGTTTCGGCTATGGAACATCATAGTAATATTGTGCCTTGGCAAATGTTGTGCGAAAGAACTGGAGCCATTTTGCGCGTAATTCCAATGAATGAAAACGGCGAATTGATTATGGCGGAATACGATAAATTACTATCGGATAAAACCAAAATCGTGACCGTAAATCATATTTCGAATGCTTTGGGAACTGTGAATCCTGTTAAATATATGATTGACAAAGCACACGAATTTGGAGCAGCGATTTTGATAGACGGAGCGCAAGCCGTTCCGCATTTGAAGCCCGATGTTCAGGCTTTGGATTGTGATTTTTATGTTTTTTCAGGACACAAAATTTGTGGACCAACAGGCGTTGGAATTTTATACGGAAAAGAAGCGTGGTTGAATAAATTACCTCCTTATCAAGGTGGTGGCGAAATGATCAAGGAAGTAACTTTCGAGAAAACTACTTATGCTGATTTGCCACACAAATTTGAAGCGGGAACACCTGATATCGCTGGTGGAATTGTATTAGGAACAGCGGTTGATTATTTAAATTCCATTGGTTTTGAGAACATTCAACAACAGGAATTGGAATTATTGGACTATGCCACAAAACGATTATTGGAAATCGATGGCTTAAAAATTTTTGGCACTGCCAAAGAAAAAACATCGGTGATTTCGTTTAATGTTGGCGAAATTCATCCTTATGATATTGGAACGATAGTAGACAAATTAGGAATAGCTGTTCGAACAGGACATCATTGCGCTCAACCCATTATGGATTTTTTTAAGATTCCTGGAACGATTCGTGCTTCGTTTGCTTTTTATAATACCAAGGAAGAAATTGACCTTATGGTCGAAGCTGTAAAAAAAGCACAATTAATGTTAGCTTAAAACAAAGACAATTATGAAACTATTTACGATGATTTTTCTAAGTCTGTTTCTTGGCAAAAGTTGCGAAGGTCAAACCAAAAATGACTTGAAAACAGCAGTTTTGGAATATACCGCCAACACCAGAGGTTTCTATCAAAAGATTCAAATTCAAGACCAAATGGTCACGATTTCGAAAGATAGAAGCGGCAATGATTTACCTGAAGCTATGAAAATTTCGGACAAAGATTGGAAGGAATTGGCGGGTTATTTTGAAACCATCGAATTGGATAGTTTGCCGACTTTAAAAGCACCCACCGAAAAACGTTTTCACGATGGAGCTGCCATTGCCAATTTAGCCGTTAGCTATAAAGATAAAACTTATCAAACGGAGGCTTTTGATCACGGTTATCCTCCAGATGCTATCAAAAAATTGATTACTAAAATAAATTCATTTGCAAAAAAAGAATAATGAGCATTAAAGAAATACAAGAAGAAATAATAGACGAGTTTTCGATGTTTGAGGATTGGATGCAACGCTATGAATACATTATTGAATTAGGTAAGAACCTACCGTTAATCCAAGAAGAATTCAAAACCGATGACAATATCATCAAAGGTTGCCAATCGAAAGTATGGCTAAAAGGAGAACAAAATGACGACAAAATTGTATTCACCGCCGATAGTGATGCAATTTTAACCAAAGGAATTATAGCGATTTTGATTCGGGTATTTTCGAACCAAAAAGCTTCGGATATTTTGAATGCCGATATGGATTTCATTGACGAAATCGGACTCAAAGAACATTTGTCACCCACACGAGCCAACGGATTGGTTTCGATGATAAAAAATATAAAAATGTACGCATTGGCTTTCGATGCAAAAAAATAAAAAATTATGGAACAAGCAATAGACACCAACCAATTAGGAATAGATATCGTAGCAAAACTTAAAACCATTTACGATCCGGAGATTCCTGTCGATATTTACGAATTAGGATTGATTTATGACGTAATGGTCAGCACAGATTTTGAAGTAAAAATCTTGATGACCTTAACTTCTCCCAACTGTCCTGTGGCCGAAAGTTTGCCAAGAGAAGTGGAAGAAAAAGTAAAATCAATCGAGCACATCAAAGGTGCCGAAGTGGAAATCACTTTCGATCCGCCTTGGAATAAAGATTTGATGAGCGAAGAAGCAAAATTAGAATTGGGAATGTTGTAAAATTTGTTTGAGGTTTCAAGTTTCAGGTTGCTCAACTTGAAACTTGAAACCTTAAACTTGAAACTTTTCAAAAATGGAAATAGTAAATAAAGTAGCCAATAGTGCTTTGGAAGTTTTCGATTTAGAAGATTATTATCCAAAGGGAATTCGTGTGCAAATTGATATTTCGCAATGGTTTCTGGAAGGTTTTTTGTTGAAAGAAAAAGACTTTCGAGCGCATTTGCAAGAACACGATTGGTCACAATACCAAGACCAATATGTGGCCATTAATTGCAGCACTGATGCTATTTTCCCGGCTTGGGCATCTATTTTGGTTGCGATTCAATTGGCTCCTTTTGCTAAGAAAATCGTCAACGGAACTATCGAAGATTTGGATGCCGCTTTGTACGAAGAAATCCTTTCTAAAATGGATTATTCGGCCTACGATAACAAACCTGTGATTATAAAAGGTTGCTCAAAAAAACCAGTTCCAATGCGTGCTTATATTTTGGCTGCCAATTATTTACAACCTTTTGCCAGAAGTATTATGTATGGCGAAGCTTGTTCGGCGGTGCCATTATTTAAAACAATAAAAAAATAAGTCCCTGATTTACATAAAATTAAGTCATTTTTGAAGTTTTTGAAGAGTTTTATTATATTTGTCCTACAAACTCAAAAACTCAACAATGAAAAAACTTCTACTTTGTGTTGCTTTTTTAGCATCAACAGCATTTATCCAAGCTCAAACTACCGAGAAAGATTTACTCAAAAAAACGGAAGACGCCGCTAAAATCATTGCCGATACTACTGGAAATGGTTGGTCAAAAAAAGGATCTCTAACCTTTTTGTTTAACCAAGCCAGCTTTAGCAATTGGGTCGCTGGAGGCGAAAGCAGCCTTTCGGGAACCTTAGGACTCAATTACGAATTTCATTATAAAAGCGATAAAACCACTTGGGACAACCGAATTCTGGCCAACTACGGAATAATGCAAACCAAGAATGCTGATTTCGAAAAGAAAACAGATGACCGTTTTGAGTACAACAGTATCTACGGGAAAAAAGCTTTTGGAGAATGGTATTTTTCATTCATCTTGAACTTTAAAACGCAATTTACCACTGGTTATATTTATGCTAAAGATGCAAATGGTGTAGAAACTAGAACAGAAAACACAGAATTTTTCTCTCCTGCTTACCTCACTTTTGGACCTGGTTTGTATTGGAAGAAAAGCGATAATCTAAAAGTGAATTTTGCACCCTTAACCTCAAAATTCACCTTTGTAAATAGTGATTATACTTCTGGATTGGGTTATGTGGACGGAAGTTATTTTGGTGTTGATGCCAATAAAAGTATGCGTTATGAACTAGGGTTTTATGCTTCGGCCTATTATAAATTTATCTTGATGAAAAACGTTTCGGCAGAAAACTTTTTGAATTTATATTCTAATTATTTAGACAAGCCTATGAACATTGATATCGATTATCAAATCAATATTGTGATGACCATCAATAAAACCTTGTCGGCAAATTTCACGTTTCAAACTATTTATGACGACAATGCTTTTCAAGGATTTCAAACTAGAGAAGTCTTTGGTTTAGGCGTTAATTACGGTTTCTAAAACTAAAATATTTACACAAAAATCCCTTTTGAAGTTTTATTTCAAAAGGGGTTTTTGTTTTGTTTAACGTTAGGCCGCTTCACGAGTTTGTGATGCAAGCGAGCTGAGTTCTCTCTGCCAAGATAGAAATAATTCGTGAACTTGAATATTCTAGCGAAGAAAAATCAGTAAATTCTTGAAACGGCAGTTAGCCGCAGTACAGCTAAATAAACTATTTTTGAATAAATTTTTAGTTAAATGAAAAATGCAATCCTTGAAAATAAATTAGTGTCATTATTATTATTGATAACTAGTTACTTATTAATTTATAATCCTTGGACAAAATTTCCTTATACTTTTTGTGTCATTATCATATTCATAATTTTTGCTACATATCTGCAGGACAAAAATTTGAGTAGCTTAAATTTTAAACGAATTGGATCCGTAGAAATAAAAATTATCATAGTTTGCTATTTATTTTTGGAACTTTCAGTTGATTTCTTTTTCCAACCATTAATTAATTGGATTTGCAATGAGCCAGCAGATTACTCGACTTTTGTACATCTCGAAGGAAACAAAAAATTATATTCCGAATGGTTACTGAAAATGTGGATTAGCGCGGCAATAGGCGAAGAGCTGCTTTTCCGGGCATTTGTTTTTTCACAGTTGGATCGTCTCATCGGAAATAAAAAATTAATAATAGTCTTTATTTCAGCCGTTCTATTTTGTCTGCCACACTTATATCAAGGAATTGCAGGTTTGTTAACGACTTTTACTTTTGGGATAGGATTTGGACTTATTTATATGAAATTCAAGAATATTTGGATCAATATATTAGTGCATGGGTTGATTGACACAATATTTTTGACTCTCAGTTTTTTAGGTTTACTTGATTTTTACAGTCTTGTTTGGTAACTATATTAGAACCGTGGCAGTATTGTAGGCAACTCATTTATACGCGAAACAAACCTTAATATATCCACCCAAAAGCTGTAGATCACTCAAAGTTTATTTCATTTATAAACCCCAAAATATATTCATTTTTTCTTACAAATCACTGAAATAATCTGGGGCATTCCAAAAAAAAATCCCTGATGAAAAATTCAAAAGGGATTGTATTACTTTATATTTTGGAAAATTATTCTTTTTCTTCTTTCTCCACAGCATCCTTATAATCAGGATACAAAAACTTATTGTAAGGAAAACGTGTGATGTGAATTTGTCTCACGGCTTCATAAACTCGTTCTCTGAATTCTTCGAAATTCTCTTTATTCGTTGCCGAAATAAACAAGGCATTTTCTTCGCCCACACGGTGCATCCAAGTGGTTTTCCATTCTTCGAGCGTGGAATGTCTTGGTGTTTTTTCAGTCATTAAATCATCTTCATCAATAGTCAAATGTTTGTAAGCATCGATTTTATTGAAAACCATAATCACAGGTTTATCTTTTGCCTTGATATCTGCTAAAGTTTGATTGACCGATTCGATATGATCCTCGAATTCAGGATGCGAAATATCGACCACGTGCAACAGCAAATCGGCTTCACGAACCTCATCGAGCGTACTTTTGAAAGAATCGACCAATTGTGTTGGCAATTTTCGAATAAAACCTACCGTATCCGAAAGCAGAAAAGGCAAGTTTTTGATAACTACTTTTCGAACCGTTGTATCTAATGTTGCGAAAAGTTTATTCTCCACAAAAACATCGCTTTTGCCAATGGCATTCATCAAAGTTGATTTTCCAACATTGGTATAACCCACCAAAGCTACACGAACCATCGCGCCACGATTGCCTCTTTGGGTTCCCATTTGCTTATCGATGGCTTTTATTTTTTCCTTCAATAACGAAATTCGGTCACGAACAATACGTCTATCGGTTTCAATCTCTGTTTCTCCCGGTCCACGCATCCCAATTCCCCCTTTTTGACGTTCTAAGTGCGTCCATAAACCAGATAATCTTGGTAATAAATAGATACATTGTGCCAATTCTACCTGTGTTCTGGCATACGAAGTTTCGGCTCTTTGCGCAAAAATGTCCAAGATAAGATTGGTTCTATCAAGGATTTTACAATCTATGATTTTGGAAATATTTTTTTGTTGCGAAGGTGTCAATTCATCATCAAATACCAAAGTCGAAATCTCATTTTCTTTTACAAAAAGATTGATTTCGTCTATTTTTCCGGTGCCTAAAAATGTTTTGGGATTGGGTTTGTCCATTTTTTGCCAAAACCGTTTCACCACTTCACCGCCTGCGGTATAAGTCAAAAACTCCAATTCGTCCAGATATTCGTTGAGTTTATCTTCGCTTTGGTTTTGGGTAACGATCCCAACAATGGCCGTTTTTTCAAAATTTATTATTTCTTTTTCTAACATAACTTGTATTAAGCCACAAATTTAATGATTTACGAGGGACTTATGGACATTGCATTGCAATCTATTCCATTGCCTTCACTCTTTTGACCATAAAGGCAATTAAAATTCCGAACATCCCAATAAAAGCGAATGAAAATTGCAAACCAAATAGTTCAGAAATATGACCAATAACAGGTGGTCCCATCAAAAACCCTAGGAAACTCACACTGGAAACTGCCGTTAGTGCTTCGCCTGTCGGGATTGTTGGATGTTTTCCTGCAATACTATAAAGTGTTGGAATTACGGTAGAAACGCCTAAACCAACAATCATAAAAGCAATAGTACACGGAATAATATAGGGGAAAATTACCGCCATAAACAAGCCAGATGAAATCATTACACCACTAATTTGCATCACGGTTTTTCGTCCAAATTTATTGATTAAACGGTCTCCTAAAAATCGTCCACTAGCCATCATTATCATAAAAGAAGTATAACCAATAACGATTAAAGGACCGGGAGCTTTGACAATATCCTTAAAATAAACACCACTCCAATCGAACATAATTCCCTCGCTCGCCATACTACAAAACCCTATAATCCCCAATAAAATCAACGATTTGTCAGGTTTACTGAATATTTTTTTCTTTTCAACACGAACTTTTTCTTTGGCTTTTATTAAATATTTGAAATTGATGACTACCAAGGCTAATACAACAAGAGCCACAATAACAAAGTGCATATAAGTCGTGATATTTAGTGCCAACATTCCCAATCCGACTATAGCTCCTGTGAATCCTGCCAAACTCCACATTCCGTGAAATGAAGACATAATGGCTCTCCTGAAAAGTCCTTCGGTATAAATTCCTTGTGTATTGATAGAGATATTGGTCAAATTGCCAAAGATTCCAAAGGAAACCAAGGCGAGAGCCAATTGCCAAGCGTTTTGAGCCAAACCGATATTCGTCAAACTAAAAGCATACATTAAAGCTGAAAAAGGGAGAACACGATCGCTTCCAAAACGAGTGACTAATTTGCCCGAAAAAAACATCATAGTCAACTGTCCCACTGGCAATGCAAATAGAATCGTTCCCAGTTCGCCATCACTCAATTGCAAATCGGCTTTGATAGTTGGAATTCGGCTTGCCCAAGTGGCAAAAGACAATCCCATACCAAAATAAAATAGAGAAACGCCCCAACGAATTCGGTTTAAATACGATTGTTTAGCGTCACGATAGGTTTTCTTGTATTTACCTTTCGCTTTAAAGTTGCCAATAAAATTTAAATCTATCAAAACGGTTGCCTTTTAAATTTGAATCTGCAAAAGTACGAAATCAATCTGTTTCTAATTGGTCTTTCATTTTCCAACAGAACTATACAACGTTATTGTTTATAAGTTGATGGCTCTCTTTTGTTCACTGCTTTGAAAAGCTGCTTCAATAATTCGCATCACATTAACACCGTCTTGAGCAGTTACTGGCTCCGATTTATCATGGGCAATAGCCTGATAAACGCCATCAAAAAAGTTGTAATAATTTCCTTGAAGCGTTGGTACTTTTTCCTTGATAATTTTACCTTCGATTTCGGTGTTCAAAAGCCCTTCCTGCCCTTCTTTTTCGGTTCCCCAACTAGTCAAATTGGGCTTTTTGCCAACTTTCAATTCGTCTTCCTGCACATCGCCACGAGATTTCAAAAAAGAGCCTTTCTTGCCATGAACCACATAAGAAGGATTGGGTTCTCTGACAAAAAAACCAGCTTTCAATCGGACTCTCAAATCCGAATAATACAGTAGAATATCCAAATAATCATCGACTACCGAATGTGCTCTCGTGATTCGAATATCAGCAAAAACAGCATTGGGCAAACCAAATAAATACAAGGCTTGATCAATAATATGTGGTCCCAAATCCTTCATAATTCCCGAACCGGAATTGACAGTTTCCTTATGAACTTTTGGACTCAAAATAGGATTGTAACGGTCGAAATGAAACTCGGCTTCGACAATTTCGCCTAGCAATTTGTCATCAAGAATTTTCTTTACGGTTTTGAATTCGCTGTCCCATCTCCTGTTTTGAAAAACGGACAATTTCAATCCTTTTTCTTTGGCCAAAGCTGCCAATTCCTGTGCTTCGGCAACATTTGACGTAAATGCTTTTTCGACAATAGCGTGTTTTCCGGCCAGCAATACTTTTTTGGCAAACTCAAAATGAGTGTCAATTGGTGTGTTGACGATAACCAAATCAATGGTTTTATCCTCCAAAATTGATTCGAAACTAGGAAAACTTTTCACTTCGGGATAATCTTCCTGAATTAGTTTTTTGCTTCTTTCCCAAGAACCCAAAAGTTCAAATCCGGGATGAAGTTCGAGAAACGGAGCGTGAAAAACTTTTCCCGACATTCCATAAGATAACAGTGCTGTTTTTATTTTTTGCATTTTGTTTATTTTAAAAGTTTGACACGAATTTCACGAATTGGCACAAATTTGTTTGTCTTAAAATTTCACAAACTATTGAGGACATTTCCATTTAATCCGTGAAAATTAGTGCAATTAGTGTTTAAATTTTTGCTCTTTCATATTGTTTTGGCCATTGTATTTCTGCACCGAGTTCTTTGGCAAAATCTAAAGCTAAGTTCGGATTTCTCAAAGATTCTCTGGCGAATAAAACTAAATCGGCTTTTCCTGTGGCAACGATTTCTTCGGCTTGAGTTGCTGAAGTGATTAAACCTACTGCTCCCGTTAAAATTCCAGTTTCTCTTTTGATGCTTTCGGCAAAAGGAATTTGATACCCTGGTCCCAAAGTGATTTTTTGATGTGAAACTAATCCGCCAGAAGAAACGTCTATCAAATCCACTCCTTTTTCTTTCAAGATTTTGGAAAGTTGTACGGATTCTTCGATGTTCCAACCTCCATCAGCCCAATCAGTGGCGGAGATTCTGACGAACAAAGGTAAATTTTCTGTCCATTCGGATTGCACCGCTTCGAGAACTTCTAGCGTAAAACGGATTCTGTTTTCGAAACTTCCACCATATTCATCGGTTCTAAAATTTGTCAAAGGAGACAAAAACTGATGCAATAAATAGCCGTGGGCTGCATGAATTTCCATAACTTGAAAACCTGCTTGAACTGCTCTTTTAGTCGCTGATTTAAAATCAGAAATCACTTTTTGGATGCCTGTTTTGTCTAAAGCAATGGGTGGTTTTTCGTTCGAATGATTGCTTATCGCACTTGGAGCAACTGGATTCCAGCCTCCATTGGATTCATCCAACCTTTTATTTCCGTTCCAGGGTTCGGACATGCTTGCTTTTCTTCCGGCGTGTGCCAATTGAATTCCGGGAATCGAATTTTGGGAAATAATAAACTGGTTGATGGCTTGCATTTTTTCAATCTGTTCGTCTTTCCAAAGTCCTAAATCAGCGGGAGAAATTCGTCCTTCGGGAGAAACTGAGGTAGCTTCCTGAATGATTAAAGCTGCGCCACCACTAGCTCGACTTCCTAAATGTACGAGATACCAATCATTGGCAAAACCATCAATTGCAGAATATTGGCACATTGGAGAAATAACTATTCTGTTTTTGAAAGAGAGACTTTTTATTTGAATTGCAGAAAATAATTGGACAGACATATTGATTATTTACATTAAAAAATAAGCCTTTACGGCGTAAAAATACGTAACAAAAAGTAAAGTTAAGGCACATATAGTAAAGTAAAAAAGGAAATGGCACAATTATTAACAAATAATTATCGTCAAGCCTAAAAGGAAATCTTTGGAACTAAAATAGAAAACCTTACTTTTGTGCGCTACATTGAATTTAAAAACAAGAAATGGAAATAGTTATCAAACTTTCTCAATTTTTATTGAGCTTATCATTACTGATTATACTACACGAATTAGGACATTTTATTCCTGCCAAAATATTTAAAACCCGAGTAGAAAAATTCTACTTATTTTTTGACGTAAAATATTCATTGCTTAAAAAGAAAATTGGCGAAACCGAATACGGAATTGGTTGGTTGCCTCTTGGTGGCTACGTGAAAATTTCGGGGATGATTGACGAAAGTATGGACAAAGAGCAAATGGCTTTGCCTCCACAACCGTGGGAATTTCGTTCCAAACCAGCTTGGCAACGTTTGATTATTATGTTGGGAGGAGTTACCGTTAACTTTATCTTGGCCTTTATCATTTACATCGGGATGACATTTTTTTATGGCGAACAGTATATTGCCAATTCTGAAGCGGAAAATGGAATTTGGATTACCAATCCTGTTATTGAAAAAATTGGTTTAAAAACAGGTGATAAAATTATTGCTGTTGACGGAAAACCTGTTGAAAAATTTGATGATATCAACGGAGAAATTCTTTTAGGTAAAGAGGTTACTCTTGAAAGAGCTGGAAAAATAGAAACTATAAAATTACCTGTTGATTTTATTGCTAAATTGATGGATGGTGGTAAAATATCCATTGCATCCTTACGATTGCCTTTTATTGTTTCCGAAGTTCCAGGTGATTCTCCAAACAAAGACATCTTAAAAGAAAAAGACATTTTAATCAGTTTAAACGGAAAACCTGTAGCTTATGCTGACGAAGCTATCGCTTTATTAGATGGATTAAAAGGTAAAACTGTACCTGCTATCGTAAAAAGAGACAATAACGAAGTTCCTGTAAACATTATCATAAATAAGAGTGCTAAACTTGGAATTTCTTATGCTGCAAAATTACCATACAGCAATATCGAAAAATTAGGTTTATACAAAGTGAGCAAAGAAACTTACAGTTTTGCAGAATCCATTCCGGTTGGAATTGAAGAAGGAAAAGAACAATTGATAAATTACGGGAAACAATTGAAAATGATTTTCAATCCAAGTACTGGCGCTTATAAAGGTGTTGGTGGATTTGCAGCCATTTACAATATCTTTCCGGATTCTTGGAGCTGGGAAGTATTTTGGAGCATCACCGCTTTATTGTCGATAATGCTTGGTGTAATGAATTTATTGCCTATTCCGGCTCTTGATGGTGGCCATGTTATGTTTTTATTATACGAAATGATTAGCGGCAAAAAACCTAGTGACAAGTTTTTAGAGAATGCCCAAATGATTGGTTTCTTTCTACTTATAACTTTGTTGTTGTTTGCTAATGGAAATGACATTTATAAGGCAATCGTGGGGAAATAATTTTTTTTGAAAATTTCTACAATTTTGTTTGCGAAAATCAATTTTAGCCTTATATTTGCAACCGCTTAAACAAACAAGCATTGCCAGTTAAAGCAACACAAAACGTTCATTCAAACACAAGAATAATAAATTACAGTTTCCTTCTTAGCTCAGTTGGTTAGAGCATCTGACTGTTAATCAGAGGGTCCTTGGTTCGAG